>JALLOL010000199.1 GCA_027717875.1 Acidobacteria bacterium AH-259-L09
CCGTCAAGACGGTTGTCTAAAGAGTGCGACTCAGAACAGCTTTCAGAAGAAAAAAAGGAAGTACCGGACTACTTGTCCGGTTCATCTTCTATGGCTGAGAGTGGCATTGAGTTGACCAAGCGATTAGTCAGTAGACTTTTCTCACACGTCCCGCTAGGCTTAGGCTAGTGACTGAACCAAACTTAAGATGGGAGGTTAACCATGACAGTACGCATAGGTGAAGAAACACCCGATTTCAGCGCGGAGACGACAGAAGGGATGATCAACTTTCATGAATGGATTGGGGACGGATGGGCGATCCTGTTTTCGCATCCGAAAGATTTCACCCCGGTCTGTACCACCGAGCTCGGCACAGTGGCCGGTCTCAAGGACGAGTTCGAAAAGCGCAACTGTAAGATCCTGGGCATCAGCGTGGATGGTGTTAGCGATCACCAGGCCTGGTCAAAGGACATCGAGGCATCCCAGGGCCACGCCATAAACTACCCGTTAATCGGGGATCCCGAGCTAAAAGTGGTCAAGCTCTACGACATGTTGCCGGCTGATGCGGGCGACACATGCGAGGGACGAACGGCGGCCGACAACGCCACGGCCCGGTCGGTGTTCCTGATCGGCCCCGACAAGAAGATTAAGGCGACGCTCACATATCCGATGAGTACCGGCCGCAATTTCGCTGAGATCTTGCGTCTATTGGACTCCTGCCAGCTGACGGCCAAGGAGCAGGTAGCGACGCCGGCCAACTGGGAACAGGGGGAGGACGTGATCATCCTTCCGGCGGTGTCCAACGAGGACGCCAAGGCGAAGTACCCAGAAGGCTGGCAGCAGCCGCTGCCCTACCTCCGGATCGTACCTCAGCCGAAGTAGTCAACACCTCGCGAATGGCTGGAAATCTTCCCCTTGCCCATTCCAACGATTACTCATTCCTGTGACGTTTCGGGAGGCTTGACTAGGGTTACCTTTGGGAGGAGCCGAGTTGGAACAGCTGGAGCAATTCACAGGACTTATTGTGCTCTTGATTGAAACTGATTGAAATCCTGCAGGCTGTTTGCCGAAGGCTTAACATTTCCAAGAATGTCAGACCGTCTCGAAGAAGCCTTTCTTTACGCCGCCAAGCTCCACAACGTGCGCGCTATTCTCAGAGACTACCGTAAAGAAGGAGAAAAACTCTGGGAGCGTTTCAAGGGAGGCAAGGATGGCACCCTTTCGTACTTTGCCTTTACAGCACAGCACCGGCAAACGATTAACAGCCTCCTCATCTCAGAGGCGATACTTCCAGGAGGCCAGCGGACAGTTTCCTTTCGACACCTCCAACACCGTCTTTTCGGCGCGTCTAGACCGAAATTTCACCAACGACTTCCTGTACGTTCGCTACAATATTACTGACGCCAACATTGAGAATGCGGCCGCAGGGGCTCTCAATGCCACTTCCCGTGGGCGTTTGATTGAAAACTTCAACAGCGGATTGTTGCTCTCGGAGACGCACCTTTCAGCCCTACGACCGTCAACGAATTCAAGGTCCAGTTCAACTACATGGGGGACAATTACATCCCGAATGACCCCGTTGGACCGGAACACAACATTGAAGGGTTTGGCAACTTTGGGCGTGACATATTCCTACCCTCTTTTGGGATTGAGCGCCTGTATGAGGTTCGCGATAATGTTTCACTGGTCTGGGGTAAGCACACCGTAAGATTTGGCGGGCTGTATCAAGCTATCGACAACACGACTAACTCCCAAACCTTTTTTGGTGGACGCTTCAATTTCGGCTCAGTCATCCCGCTGAGTAACATCATCGCGCTTAATCCAGCTTTAGGATCTGAGGTGTTAAACCAGCTCAACACGTTCCTGCGCGCCAACGGTGGTGCGCAGGGAGAGGACAACAACAATAATGGCCTGGCCGACTCTCTGGACGCACCCATTAGCGCTTTGCAGGCGTTTAACTTCAACCTGCCGATCGTCTACCAGCAAGGTTTCGGATCAACCGCGAATTCGTTCTACAGTGCCGGAACCGTGCAGTTGATTAAGCGCTTTGCAAACAATTACGCGATAAACCTGAACTACACGTACGCCAAGGCAATTGATGATGTCACCGACTTCAACAGCGACTTTTCCGCACAGAATCCGCTGAATGTCCGTTTGGATCGATCCCTTTCAGCTTTTGACCAGCGCCACCGGTTTGTTCTCAGCAGCCTGTTCTTCAGTCCCGTGAGCGGGTCATCGGCAGGTAACTTCTCAATAAGTCCGGGCAGACCAGCAGCACGTCCATAGAAACCCATCTACCAGTTTTTTCGAAAAAAAGCTGGACACAGCTCCAAAACTATGCTTCACTCTCTATATGGCCCCAAGGATTCCGGATATCCCCGAAGAGGAACGTACACCGCTCACGGTTGCGCTTTTGGAGATTATCCACTTGCAGGAAAAGCAGATTCAAGCGCTTAAAGATGAAATCGCCCGGCTGAAAGGACAAAAGCCCAAGCCCAAGATCAAGCCTTCCATGCTTGAGAAAAGCTCCGGAAGCAAAAAGGAAAATAAGGCCAAAGAAAAGCGCCCCGGCTCTGCAAAAAGAAGCAAAACCAGTGAACTCAAGATTCATGAGACAGTTGTTGTCAGACCCGATAACCTGCCAGTCGGGAGCAAGTTCAAGGATTACCAGGACTTCACGGTTCAGGATATTGTGTTCAGGCCACACAACACCGTGTATCGTCTCGAGCGATGGCAGACCTCTCAAGGTGATTATGTGGTGGGGAAGCTTCCGGAGGGGATCGCGGCGGGTCACTTTGGCCAGACACTGGTCAGCTATATTCTGTACCAGTACTACCACGCACACGTGACCCAGCCATTGATTCTGGAACAGCTTTGGGAATTGGGGGTCGATATCTCGACGGGACAGGTGAATCGGCTCATCACCGAAGGTAAGGAGCGTTTCCACGCAGAAAAAGACGAGATCCTGCGTGTCGGTCTTGAGATTTCAGGCTACGTTAATGTAGACGACACCGGGGCGCGGCACGAAGGGAACAACGGTTATTGTACCCACATCGGCAATGAGCTGTTTGCCTGGTTTCAAAGCACGGGGAGCAAAAGTCGGATCAATTTCCTTAGGCTTCTGCGTGCAGGGAACAGCGATTATGTGCTCAACAGCGATGCCCTTGATTACATGCGTGCGCAAAAGCTCCCCCGGGCTCAGCTTGAACGCCTGGCCGCCAACAAGAAGAGGTCCTTGGCAAGTGAAAGGAGTTGGAAAGCTGTTCTTCGGGCTTTGAACTTCACCGATGAACGGCATATTCGCATCGCGACGGAAGGCGCGCTGTTGGGAAGCGTGCTCGAACATGGCCTAAATCCAGAGCTGGTCATCGTAAGCGACGATGCCGGGCAATTCGATGTTTTGAGGCACGCGCTGTGCTGGGTCCATGCCGAGCGGATCGTCAATAAGCTCGTCGGTTTCAACGAGAAACAGCGCCAAGCGGTCAAGGAAATACGAACTTGGATCTGGGACCTATACGCCGATCTGAAAACCTACAAGCAAGCCCCCAACGACGAGACAAAAGCAGAGTTGGAAGCGCGTTTCGATGAGATATTCGGCACCAAGTCCTGCTTTGTAAGTTTGAACCTGACACTGCAGCGGATCCGTCAAAACAAGTCGGAACTTTTGTTGGTGCTTGAGCGTCCGGATATCCCTTTACACAACAACTTAAGTGAGAGAGACATCCGGGAATACGTAAAGAAGCGCAAAATCAGCGGTTCCACCCGCAGCGCCCTCGGGCGTCGCTGCCGGGACAGCTTCACTAGCCTGAAGAAAACGTGCCGCAAGCTGGGGATTTCGTTTTGGGAGTACCTCAAAGATAGGGTGTCCGGTAAAAATACGATCCCCCCGCTGACCGATCTAATGCGGCAGCGAGCGCGTAACCCACCTAGACCCCTGGTGGAGAACGTTGCCTAATGAGCCATACTCTGCGCTACTGCGGGCGCACCTTCACCGAGTCGGAACTTGAAAGCATAGGGCGCCTCATTGCTGACACCCCCGGCGCGAACCGCGCCCAGTTATCCCGACTCGTGTGCAAACATTTGGGATGGTACCGCGCCGACGGGCGCCTCAAAGATATGAGCTGCCGCGTCGCCATGCTCCATATGCACGATGATGGTCTAATCCAGCTCCCCGCGCCGCTCAACGGCAATGGCAACGGCAGGCCCTATAAGCGCCGCACACCTCAGGCTGAACCGCAGCTGTTCCCCACCGTCATCCCAGCGAATGCCCTGGTAGACCTCCATTTGGAGCCGCTCGTCGAGCGCAAGGCATCGCATCTGTGGAACGAGTACATCGACCGCTATCACTACCTGGGCTATCAGCCGCTGCCCGGTGCTCAGCTGCGATACTTTGCGCGGGCAAATGGTAGTATCCTTGCTTTACTTGGATTTGGGGCCGCCGCATGGAAAACGGCTCCGCGAGACCGCTTCATCGGCTGGACTCCCGAGCAACGTGAGCGCAATCTCCATCTCGTGGTCAATAATGCCCGCTTCTTGATCCTGCCCTGGGTCCATTCTCGAAATCTTGCATCCCGACTGCTGGCCATGGCAGCCCGCAGGCTTACTGACGACTGGCAACAACGTTACGGCTATCGTCCTGTCTTGATCGAGACCTTTGTAGAAACCCTGCGCTTTCGCGGCACCTGCTACAAGGCGGCAAACTGGATTTATCTCGGCGAAACCCAGGGAAGGGGCAAGCTCGATGTCAAACACAAGGCCCTGCTTCCCAGGAAGTCCACATGGGCCTACCCCCTCGTAAAGGACTTCCGGTGT
>JALLOL010000002.1 GCA_027717875.1 Acidobacteria bacterium AH-259-L09
GCCAGACGAGGCGCAGCACGACACTTGACCCCGAAGCCATGGAGTTGATCTTCTCGTACAAATCTGTGGCGGTCCTCACAGGATCCCCATTGACATGTGTGATTACCTGATTGGACTCCAATCTCGCTTCATCCGCCAGGCTGCCCGCAACTACGTCGCGGATAAGCACGCCTCTCTCATTGTCTAGGCCCAATCTCTCCGCATCTCGCGCCGACAGCGTTTCGAACACCAGACCAATTTCCTTCTCTCGTTCCTCTTTTTTACGTTCCTCGAAGGAAAGCCCTTCACTTTCGGCCCGCTCACGCCGCTCAATAGTTCTTTCCGCAAGTGTCACGTTCAGCTGCAGGACTTTTCCTCGCCGAACCACGGTAAACGGAACTTCTTCACCCGAAGGGGTATTCGCTACTGAAAAGCGCAGATCATAGCGTGTCTCAATCTCCCGGTCTCCAAACTTGACAATCACATCTTCCGCTCGGACGCCGGCCTCATAAGCGGGTCCACTCTCGGCCGGATCACCGTTTTCATCAATAACTTGGACGACGAGAACTCCGTCTCCGTCCTTAATCCCCTCAGGATCATTCCCAGCGACGCCGAAGAATTTCGCGATCCCCTCATTCATAGGATAGGTATTCATGGAAACACCCAGCCAGCCTCGCTCAATTTTCCCTGTCGTTACAATCTGGTTATAAGAATTGACAAAAACCGAGGACGGAATGGCGAATCCCACTCCCTGGGACCCACCGCTCTGAGTGAAAATGAGGGTGTTGATTCCGATGACCTCGCCGCGCATATTGACCAGAGGGCCGCCACTGTTCCCCGGATTAATAGCTGCATCGGTTTGGATATAGTCGCCAAAAATGGTTGTGCCTCGAACCACTCGTGCGGTGGCCGAAACAATCCCTGATGTGACCGTCTGACCCACACCGAACGGATTTCCTACGGCCAGTACCCACTCACCTACTTGCATCTTCGAGGTATCACCCACCTTGGCGAAGGGCAAAGGTTTGGAAGCGCTGATTTTCAGGACTGCAAGATCCGATTCGGGATCTTCGCCGAGAACCCGTGCCACGTAAGTGTCACCGTTCTGCAGTGTCACTTTGATCTTGTCAGCGATCTGTTTCACGCCACGCTGCGTGGGGGGGGGGAGCTACGACATGGTAATTGGTGAGAATGTAGCCCTTACTGTCCACAATCACTCCAGAGCCCAGACTGGTGGCTTTCTGCTCCGGAGGAATCATGGGCCCGAAAAAGCGCTCCCAAAAATCATCTCCAAAAAACTTTCGAAGATCTTCGGGTCCCTCTCTTCTTTGTGGGACATTTGTTCGAACAACGGCCGTAGTACTGATGTTGACCACGGCAGACTCCACAGTCTTGGCGACCCGGGCAAATCCTTCAGCCAGATTTGCTGCCTCAGCCAACACCAGAGGCGACCCTTCACCTTCAGTTTCCAACAGTGTCACTTTGGTGGTCTGCTCGGCACTCATCACACGCTCAGGAACAAGAGTCCCAATAGCGATTCCCAGCAACAGAGTGATGAAGAGCGCCAAAAAAGTGATTCCTTTCTTAGATCTCAAAAATTCCTTCATATCGGCCACCTAATCCTCCGCGGTTAATTTCTCAGTATGTCAGTTGCTTCTTCGTTTTGTTTCTTCTCAGATTATACGCCCTGTTTGGAAAACTGTTCCTCTTTCGATTTTAGCACAGCAACTTCACCCACCACGACCCCCATCACAATCAGTATCCCCTCGAACCACTTCAGCCCAAAGAGACAGAACGATAGCGGGAGAAGTAGTCTTTGGCTGCATTCATCACCCTTGGAGCCAGCAAAAGGGCAGCGATCATGTTGGGAAGCGCCATCATGGCAAATAAGATATCCAACAAATTGATCACCAATTGCACACCCCAGACGGCACCTACAAAGAGCATCGCCAAATAAAACGCGTCATAGATTCGACCATGTTCTGCACCAAAGAGATAACTGAAGCACTTCTTGCCATAGTAAGAGTAGCCGAACATCGTGGATATCCCGAAGAGCGCGACAACCGCAACCAGGGCCAATTTCCCCAAGTCCCCCATGACCGCTTCAAAGGCTTGAGCGGTCAGAGAGACTCCCTTGACTCCTTCTACTTGCCAGTTTCCGCTGGAGAGAATCACAAAAGCGGTGAGAGAGCAGACCACGATCGTGTCGATAAAAGGACCGATCATGGCCACCAATCCTTCTCGGACTGGCTCGGTGGTTTTGGCAGCTCCGTGGGCCATGGGAGCCGTTCCGATCCCCGCTTCGTTTGAGAAGGCAGCTCTCTTAATACCGGTTTGGATAACCGTCATCAGCGAAATACCAGCGATTCCTCCCGCGGCCGCAGTGCCGGTGAAGGCGTCGTGAAAGATCTGGCTAAACACATGAGGGATGAGATCGTAATGTTTGGCGACCACATAGAGAGAGCCAACCAGGTATAACAAACACATGGTGGGAACCATGCGGCTTGCGACCTTTGCAATTCTCTTCACACCCCCCAGGATGACCACGGCAACCAGAAAAGTTGACACGAGACCGGTGAGCCAGGGTTTAACGCCGTAGGTCTCAACCAGGATCTCGGCCACCTGGTTTGTTTGAAACATGGCGAGGCAACCAAATATCCCGAAAATGCTGAAGAAAATGGCCAGGAACCGGTATTTCTTGCCCAGCCCTACCTCAATGTAGTACATCGGTCCCCCCTGGACTTGCTTGAGACTATCTTGACCTCGATACATGACAGCCAATGTGCACGTGAAAAACTTGGTTGCCATCCCCACGAGAGCGGCTAGCCACATCCAAAAGACCGCTCCAGGGCCGCCCTGCGTAATGGCTATGGCGACTCCTCCGATATTTCCCATGCCGATGGTAGCAGAGAGATGGGTGCTCAAGGCCTGGAAATGACTAATATCTCCGGGGTCTTCTTCCCGATCGAACTTCCCCTGAAGGATTTCAAGGGAGTGCCTTACACCCAAAAAAGGGAGAAACCGTGAGTAGATGGTGAGGATAAAGCCGCCTCCGAGTAAAAGCGCCAGCAGGGGGGCTCCCCACACATAATCAACGGCTACAGATAAGATCCTGTCAAGTGTCTGCACCGGAAAAATCCTACAACCTTAGTCCGCATTTCTCACACCGGGTTTTAAACCAGCTTGAGCCTGGCATAGCTCTGCAGGAATTTTTTGATCCCGATGCCTGGAAATTTCACAGTGATCTTCAAATCGTTCCCGGTATCCTGGACATGAAGGATCCGACCGTAGCCCAACTTCTGGTGAAGGATTTCCGCACCTGAGACAAACCGGCGATGCGAGACTGCCCTCTTTTGAGAGAGCTCTTGCAAGAACCCTCGAACGCTTTCTACCGAATCATAGGTTTTGCCTGAGAAGCGGCTTTGACCTCTTCGCCGGTAGACAGTTTCACCGAATCTAACATTGGGTTGAACAAACTGCGGCGAAGCCAGTGGGCTTGAGCAGTCGCGAACCAGATGTTTTGGAATCTCCTTTAGGAAGCGGCTGGGACTATTCGTCTCACTCCCCTCGCGCCCGAAGAATCGACGGCGGCGGGAATAAGTCAGGTAGATTCTTTTCTGGGCCCGTGTTAAACCCACATAACAAAGCCGTCGCTCTTCCTCCAGATCCTCCTCAGAGAGCGAGCGGCTGTGGGGGAAAAGTCCCTCTTCACAACCCACCAGAAAAACGATGGGAAACTCAAGACCTTTGGCATTGTGTAAGGTCATGAGGCGGACCGCTGCTGACTGGTCATAGTCGTCAGCCTCAGAACGTAAAGCCGCCTGATCGAGAAATTCCTGCAGGGTGTATCCCTGCACAGCCTGCTCTTTTGCCACCGTGACCAACTCTTTGAGGTTAAGGATCCGGTTATGAGACCCTTCCGAGTCTTCCCTCCGCAGCACTTCGACGTAGCCACTCGCTTCGAGAGTCTTGTCCAGTGAGAGGTGCAGTGGCAGTTCTATGAACTCCTGAGATCGGCGGATCAACTTGAAAAAACGTTCCAGTGCCAGATGCGTTCTGGCCGGAAAGACATTCTCTTCAAGACCTTTGCAAAGAGCCCCCCAGAGAGTCGTTCTCTCATCCCGGGCCATCTGTTGAAGACGATCCATCGTCACTCGACCGATCCCTCGAGGCGGCTCGTTGATGATCCTCATAAGAGAAACATTGTCATCAGGATTTACCGCCACACGCAGGTAGGCCAGCGCATCCTTGATCTCTTTTCGATGGTAGAAACTGACTCCACCAATCAGGTTGTAGGGAATGTCAAAGCGTCTTAGGAATTCTTCAAATTGTCGGGATTGAAAGTTGGTGCGATACAAGACCGCCAAGCCCTTTTCTCCTTCCTGAAGATGTTGATAAATCTTCTGGGAGACGAAATAGGCCTCAGCTCTCGCGTCGGGTGCAGCGAAAAGCTCGAGGAGTTCACCCGTAGGTTTTTGTGTCCAGAGAACCTTCCCTTTTCGATGGACGTTATTTGAAACCAGGCCGGTTGCCGCATCCAGGATGTTCTGGTTAGACCGGTAGTTTTGCTCTAGCTTGACAATGGTTGCCGTCGCAAAATCGGTTTCAAAACGAAGAATGTTTCCGATGTCAGCGCCTCGAAAGCCATAGATTGACTGATCCTCGTCTCCCACCACACTGATGTTCTGGTGGACACAAGTCAGATTTTTGATTAAATCATATTGAGGACGATTGGTATCCTGATATTCGTCAACCAGGAAGTACTGGTACCATTCCCCGTAGCGCTCCCGCACATCACGGTGTTTCTTCAGCAACCGGCCCGTCAAGAGAAGCAAATCGTCAAAATCCACGGCATTGGATCGCTTGAGAAAACGCTGATAGGCACCGTAGATACGGGAAATTTCTTCCTTCTCGGAGCTGCCCGACTCCTTGCGGTAGACCTTCGGGCTCCAGTTTTTGTTCTTTGCCCAACTGATCCTTGCACACGCCTTATGGAGAGAAAGATTACTGTCCCTTAGGTTGAGTTCTTGGTAGACAATCTTGAGCACCCTTTTCTGATCCTCCCTGTCACAGATGGTGAAATCCCTGCGATAACCGATCAGGTCCGCGTGCTGCCGCAGGACCCGCACACAAAAAGAGTGAAATGTACAGACAAGAGGAGCAGCGGCGAGATGAGTGAGAAGCGCTTCCACCCGACTTCTCATCTCCTCGGCGGCTTTATTGGTAAAGGTGACCGCCAAGATCCGCTCGGCTCTGCAGATTCCTTGATCAATCAGATAGGCGATCTTGTAGGTGATCGTTCGGGTCTTGCCACTTCCGGCCCCAGCCAGGATCAGCATGGGGCCTTCGGTGTGGGTCACAGCAAATTTCTGCTCTTCGTTGAGATGCTTTAGATAGTCGCCGCTCGAACCTTTCATTAGCGCCTTCGTTACCCGTCATTCTTGCAACAAAGCTTCACGATACCACGAAAGAACGACAGGTCAAAAGGACACTCATAGTCCCGCAGGAGGGACGGGGGAAACGGGGGTCGGTTAGCGTCGGCGGCGGCTCACGCGCTCGATAAACTCTTCAATGCCGGCCAGGGAATCGTTATGGGTTGATTTGTACAGCGTCTCTAAATATTGGCGGCAACGCCTAGCGTGTGGGGCTCCCCGCTGTACGGACCCCCGGCCGAATGCTTCCATGGCCGGGTCGAGCCGCTTCTGCTTCCACCGACCCATCCCTATGAAATAAAAGGCTTCGCCATTGAGGGCGGGGTTGGAATGCAGGCTCAGGGCTTTCTGGTAGTTAGATATGGCGGTATTCCACCTCTGCCCTTCCGCAGCTTGTCGGCCGAGGACCGCATGAGCAACCGCCTTCTGCTGATTGATGTAGGCCTTCCAATCACGATCGGAGGTCTGAGCTCCCTTTGAAGCAGCATCAAACCCTGCAATAGCCTTATTTGCGTATTCAGCCGCTTTGCTCCACTGCGTCCTGCTCGCATAAATTCGGATCAACTCGGCCAGAATATCATAACAATCCTTGGGTGCGAGTTCGGCACACGCCTTTTCCCCATATTCAATGACCTTCTCTTCATTCTTCAGCTCTATGTAAGACCTGGCTATGTACGGGGCAAACTGCGGATCGGGTTTTTGACGGTAAACCTTCTCCCAATACCGGGCCGCTTTTGCGAACTGTTTCACTTGGTAGGCACCGAATGCTGTTATGTTTAGCGCATTGACGTCCTCCGGTTGGATCGCCAGAAATTTGTCACCTGCGGAGACAACCTTCTGCCACTGTCCTTTGTTTCGGTAATCGAGCAACAACTGCACGTAACTCTTGACTGCGTGTGGGACCAACGACGATTGATTGCTCTTGATAAATTCGACGATCGCGTCTTCTCGACTGGCTAGATCAGCATTGACGGCACTCTGGAAACGGTCATACTCTTCTTGGGTATAGTCTACTTGTGCGAACGCAAAAGGTTGCCCAATGAGCAGAACCAATAAAAGTGGAAACATATTTCTTGAAACGGATCGAACGCTCATTATAGTACGCGACCTCCATCAAAAGGTTTTTCTTAATGTCTTATATCATTGGTGCATTAAGCTCAGAATCCCTGCGGCAAACCGTGTCAAGGTAACACACTTTCCAAGCACGATCAATCACAATAGATCAGATGACTTCCCAATCACAAGGTTGCTTAAATACAATGAACTTGCTCTATGGTCCAGAACTTTTTTGAAAATATTGAAAGGATCCCCCTCGACGCCATCGATCCAGAAGATCGCCTCTTTGCCATCTCTCCCCCGTGGTTACCCCTTGAGCAGCTGATCCGATCCATCAAAAACACGGGCCTTCTCTCTCCTCTGCACGTGCAAAGAACAGATCGAAGTCGCTTCAGACTGATTATCGGCTTCCGCCGATATCAAGCGGCCTGCAAGCTAAGATTTCAAGAGATTCCCTGCATTGTGAGGGGTGAGGAAAATGCCCTCAAACTTTTTGTGCAGGCTCTCGAGGACAATCTTGTCAGCCGTCCCCTCCAGCTAGTGGAAAAAGCTCACGTTCTTTTGAAATTGCGACGCCACTTCGAGCTCAGCACTCGCACTCTTTTGGATAACTTTGCGCCCCTGCTCGACATTCGTGCGGATCGTTTGCACCTCGAGCGATATCTGGATTTGGCCAGGCTGCCCAAATCATTACAACGCGCGATTCCCAAGCCGCTGGATCCCGAAATTGCCTTGAATTTGTCGGGCTGGAAAACGGAGGAGCAAGATTTTTTCCTCGCTCTGCTCTCAAAGTATCGGCTGCGGAAGAACAAGCAAAAGCAATTGTTCACTTTGTTGGACGAACTGCGTGCCTTGCAACGAATTGCTCCATCGGCGCCCAGAGACGGGGAGAGGGCTCCTGTGGAAATTATTTGGCAGAAAAGCGGGGCAGGAAAAATCGAACAAGACGAACGCCTGCCCCTGTCAGACCGGTTTGAGCAGGTTCTTGAAAACCTCCACCGACTTCGATTTCCTCATCTTTCGGAATATGAAGAAAAATATGCCGAGCTGAAATCTGCCCTTAAACTCCCACCCCAAATTCAATTTCATGCTCCCCGCTATTTCGAAGGTAACCGAATCAACGTCTCCTTTTCCTTTCGCCATCCCCAGGAATTACTTGAAGTGGCGAAAAAATTACAGGAGACGGCCAAGAAGGATGAAGTAAAAGAGATCCTCGAATTGTTGTAGACTGGCCCCCATGAAACCATACAAACCCGAGAGGCTTTTTGTGGAACGCTCGGTTGAGGATTCACCGATCACCCAGAACGTGCTCATGCGACTCCCCGCGGTTGCTGTTGAACAAATCGATTCCACCCACTCGCTGCTTGAAGAGTCTCAACACTGGAACCCAACCATTCCCCGGGCGAAAAGATCGTTAATTCTGGCGCGGCACAAGGGTCATTTTTTTAAGCCTTGCCCAGCCAGCCGAACAAAACAAGGTGCAAAAACCGTGTGCTGTAACTACTTTGTAATCAACTACGCAAGCAACTGTCACATGGAATGCAGCTATTGTTACTTACAGTCTTATCTGAACTTTCCTTATTTGATCGTCTATGCGAATTGTCAGGATTTGCTGTCTGAACTGCAGACAACTTTCGCGGAAAACCCCCATCATTTCTTTCGAATTGGGACTGGCGAGCTAGCCGATAGCCTGGCGTTGGATCCTCTAACCTCGTACAGCGTTCCGCTGGTCGAGTTCTTCGCCGGCCAGAAAAATGCAGTTTTGGAATTTCGGACAAAGTCCAACTACATAGAAAATCTCCTGAATCTCGATCATAGGCGTAAGACGGTCGTTTCCTGGTCCATGAATCCACCTTTTATTCAAGAACGGGAAGAGCATAAAACAGCCACCATCGGTGAGCGGCTTTGGGCAGCCGAACAGTGTGTTCAAGCCGGATACCCGGTTGCCTTCCATCTTGATCCCTTGATTTTCTACGCCACATGGGAGACCGATTACAGAAACCTGATTGAGGAAATCTTTGAAAGGATCCCTACTGATTCGATCTCGTGGATCTCACTGGGTTCACTGCGCATGACGACGCTATTGAAGGAGATCATACGCGAACGTTTTCCAAACAGCTTTCTACCTCTGGGTGAGCTGGTCCCGAGCCAAGATGGCAAAATGCGTTACTTCAAACCCATCCGCGTCCTAATGTATCAGAAGATCCTCGGCTGGATTCGAGCACAAGACCCGCGCATTCCCGTTTACGCTTGTATGGAAAGACCCGACGTGTGGACTAAGGTTTTTCAAAGCGCTCCTCTGGAAGAAAAAGAGTTGGGTGAGACAGTTATTCGATCCCTTAGTGCCACTTAGTATGAGATGCTGAAATTCACGAAGATCTCGGCCATCCTTTTCATTGTCGGAGCACTCATTGGGCTCTACGCTCCAGCCAGTTTCTTCAATATCCTGGAAGGTATCGGCTTTGTAGGTCTTCTTGTTTCTCTCGTTTACTACGGCTACGGACTTTTGAAGTGGTTGAAAAGGCGCCTTTTGTGGAAGGTCAGAAACAAAGTGATCATCTCCTACGCTTTCGTGGGTATCATTCCCGTTCTCATTCTGGCGTTTATTGGCTGGTTTGCCTCCCGACTGGTTCTCGGACAACTGGGCGCGCTTTACCTGGAAGACGAGCTCGAAGCAATCTCTGAAATCCTCCACAGCGTGAACGAGAGAATTGTTCTCGATTTCTACGAGCAGGATGTACAAACCCAGACCAATCTCAGCTCATTACTGCAAGCGGGTCAAAGAAATCTCCCGCCGAAAACATCTCTCAGACTCCTTCGGCCTGAGCAGCAAAGCGCGGTGCGAACCCCTTCTGAGGGAGATCTCAGGCCGGTTCAAACTGTTCTTGCTGTGCCTCAGGAAACTTCGGACCAGAGCGCTCCCCTAGTGATCCCGGACTGGATCCGGGAGAGGTTTTATGGATTGGTGAGGGACTCAGGCTCACTCTATTTCAGAAGCGTGGTGCCTGTAAAAGTGGGTGAGTCACCCTTTCTCGTCTTCCTGGAGTTACCCTTTGACCAAGACCTAATGACTGAGATTACACAGAGGACTTCTATTCACGTTGCGACGTTCCAAATACCCCGTGGTTCAGATTCCTCGGAGGCCAATCTCGAGGCAGAGTTCTCCCTATGGGACTTTTTTAGCCGCCAAGAGCAAGTCGCGAATATTCTGTGGATACATCCTTTGAGCCCGGTGGACTGGATCAGCGGGCGCAAACTCAACCAGACAGTCGAAGGCGTCGTTCTGTCCGTTCCTCTTCGAACTCTTTATGATCACTACTTTACTGAGACCGTCGGGTTAGGGCCCTTTGTCTTATACTGGATCGCCATCCTCGGTATTATGTTTGTCATCGTAGAAGCGGTTTCCTTCTTCATCGGTGTGGCCATTGCAAGAAGCATCACCCGCTCGATTCACAATATTTACGCCGGCACTCGCAACATCCAGAAAGGGAACTTTGACTTTCGCATCCCCAACCAAAATCGGGACCAGCTGGACTCCATGGCTGGAGCGTTCAACAGCATGGCAGAGAGCATTGTTCAGTTGATGGCCGAGGTTTCCGAGAGGGAGTGGCTGGAGAAGGAAATTGAAATTGCCCGAGAAGTCCAGGCCCAGCTCTTTCCACAGAGGCCCCCATCTGTGGTCGGGCTGCAGTTAGCCGGTACTTGTTTACCGGCTCGCCGGGTGAGCGGCGACTATTATGACTTCATCCCTTACGGCGAGAATCGCATGGACACGATCATCGCCGATATCAGCGGGAAAGGTATCTCTGCGGCGCTTTTGATGGCCGGTTTGCAGTCCTCCGTTCGAACTCACATTATCTATTCATCCATGCAAAGTGATAGCGTCAGTGAAATTTCAGGCGCTGTTTCAGAAATCAACCGGCAGATGTATCTTCAAACTCCACCTGACAAATTCGCCACCCTAGTTTTGAGTCGGATTGACACTGAAAAGTTGACCTTAACTTACTGCAATGCGGGACACAATCCTCCCCTGCTTTTGTCTAACGGGGAGATAAGGCTGCTGACGAAAGGGGGCACGGTGGCTGGACTCTTTGAGGATCGGGAATACGAAGAAGAGACTCTTCAGCTTCATCACAATGATCTGGTGGTTTTCTACACCGATGGGGTTGTGGAGTCAGAAGATGTCAACAGTGAACAATTTGGGGAAGACCGTCTAATTGAACTGGTGAGGATGAACTCGTTCTTGACCGCCGAAGACATTCAAACGCTCATCCTGGATCAGGTGTCCACCTGGGTCGGACAAGGGGATCAGAAAGATGACATCACTGTGGTTGTGCTGAAGGTTGAGAAAGAAACCGGAAACCGTGGATTGCCATTTCCGCGCGACTAGCTAACCAATCCTCGGGAAAGTTCTCCATGTAAAGCGTAAACCCGCGTTGCTCCAGTGGTTCGATCGGAGGCGTGTAAGTGCCTGGTCCCGGACGGATGGGAGTTCGGGTGGTTTTCAGGACAAGTTGATCATAGTTAAAGAAGTTCAGCTCCACCTCAACGGCGTCGAGCGTCTTTTCTCCGTTATTTTCGATAATGCCTGAAAAAATGACCATCCGGTTACCGGCGAAGTTCCTGGTCATCTTGATCTGAGGATTTTTCAGCTTGACGTACTTTCCGTACCATTGATAGTCAGGATCCCCGCCACGCAGGACTCCGGTGAGCTCAACCTTGTTCTTTGCCCCCGGCTCCAACGTGAAGACCAACAGGACTACCAAGCCCACAAATAGGAAGACGGAAACGACAAGAATCTTCCAGAAAATCGGAGATCGTGGTCCTTGCTTTTCCTGCGCTTCAAACATAGTCAAACAGAGTAGAGCAAGAGAACAAACTGAGAACTGACAGACTAACAAGGGTGGGGGTGGTCAGTTATCACATGTCAGATGTCAGCTGTCAGGGAAATCTTTTGTTCTTTTGCTCTTTCGCTGTTCTACTGTTTTTTTAACCAAGACAAAATGGGCTCTTCGGTTGAGAGCCCAAGCTTCTTCCATTGGACGTGGATCAAAGGGACGTTCTTCTCCAAGGGAAAGGGTGGCCATGCGCAAAGCATCAATCCCGTGCCTGACCAAGTAGGCCATTACCGTCTGTGCCCGCTTATCTCCAAGCGCCAAATTGTACTCCTCTGTACCCCGTTCGTCACAATGCCCTTCGATAAGAAACCTGATCCCTCGATTTTCCAGTCGCGTGAGCCACCGAATGTTCCCGTCCAGCCTCAGCCGTGCCTCTTCACTTAACTGTGCACTGTTATAGGCGAAAAACACAGGCTTGACAAAGTAACTAAATTGTTCACCCAAAGATCTGCTTGGCAAATCCTCCGCCGAGATCCGCGGTGTTTTATCCTGCAGGACATCCACGGTGACTGCTTTCGCAATCCTTCCGCCGGGACCCTCTGCAATCACTTCGTAAGTGGTTGTCTCATCAGGAAAAAACTTGATTCTCCCCGAAGTTTCAACCACTCCGATGTTGTGACTAATTAGCACGTGATCCGCATTTTGGGCCTCCCATCTCAGTAAGGCAGAGTCTCCTTGGCGGATCACGGAGGGTTCGATGAGCACTTCCAACTCCGGAGCGGGCACTGCAGGCACTGCAGGCTTTGTAGGAGCTGTCGAAGGCGGAGGTTGTGACGAGGTATCCGTGGGCAGGGGAGGTCGAGGCTTTCGGCTGCAACTCAAGCTGATCGCGAGCAACAAAATGCATACGGCTGACAGCAATTCCCACGCTGCCCTTTTAATTGCTGCTCGTGTCTCTTGTTTGACCGCTTGGTGGCGGTGGCAGCTTCGATCGGTTGTGTGGTTTGTCGTCATGAATCGGTCCAACGACCACTGTCGTGTAGTTTAGCGTATCCAAATATCGACGGGCAACCCGGCTGACATCGTCGCAGTCGATGGCCCGAATGATCTGTGGGTACTGCTCGGGATAATCCTCCCCTAGTTCAAACAGTTCGGTTGCGAGGAGGAAGCGAGCGACGCTCACATTGGACTGGAATTCGAAAACAAAATTCCCGGTGAGAAAATCCTGCGCGGCAGCCAATTCCTCGCAGGTGACTCCGTTCTCAACAAGATTCTCTATCTCGAACAGTAGACCATCCAAGGCTTTCTGCTGATTTTCAGGCGAGGTACTGACAAAGGCCACAAAACATCCTGGATAAATTCCACTAGAGCCTGAAATGTCACTATAGGTGCTATAGGCAAGACCTTGCTCATCGCGAAGTTTCCTGGGAATCCGGCTGGTGAAACCGGGACCACTGCCCAAAATAACATCCATCACCTGCAGAGTGTGATAATCGGGATTGTCTCTTGTTACTCCCAGATGACCTAGAAAAATTGTAATTTGTTCTTTGTCCATAAAGTACTCATCCAAAGAAGGTTCTGTTTGTCGGCGGAAGCCTGAGATCTCCCTTCGATAAAACCCGGGATTTCGCCAATCTGAGAATTGCTCTGCAACGTGCGCAAGAGCATCATCCCCGTCGATCGCACCCACAATCACCAGAATGGTATTCTGCGGAGCATATTTTTGAAGATGAAATTCCTTGAGCTCACTGACCTGCAGCTGATGGACGCTTTCTTGAGTCCCCAGGATCGAGTACTGCAATGGACTCCCCTGGTAGATCCAGCGATTGAAGCGGTTGGCGGCAACAACTTGAGGGTCATCATCCATGGCTTGAAGTCGGCTGAGTACTTTTTCATTTTCCAGTTCGAAACGATCTTCTGGGAAGATGGGGCAGACAAGCATTTCTCGCAATAGTTCTAACGCTGTGTGCAGATCTTCTGACCTGGTGAACAAAGATATTCCGCTTAATTCCCGTTCACTGAAGGTCGTCAGGCATCCCCCAGAGCCTTCGATAATTTCAGCAATTTCATGGGCTTCGTAGTTCTGTGTTCCCTCATCAAGCAGACGTGAAGTGAGGGCTGCTATGCCGGGCCGGTCAGGCGGGTTCTGATCCAAGCCGGCTAGGACAAAAGCGCTGATGGAAACCAGGGGCAGCCGGTGGTTTTCGGAAAGCAGAAGAAGGAGATCATTCTCCAGGCAGTGCCTTCTATAGCGAACCTTTTTCCTCTTCACCGATTTCATTGGATAAGATTCCGATAGTCGCCTGTTCAGGAGTCCAGTATTCCTCCGCCACCCCTCGAATCTCCTCGGCAGTGAGCTGATTGATCTGCTGAGCGTAATCAGACCAGTACTGGTAGCGCTCGTGAGTTTCCATTAGTCCAAGTTGGATCGCTTGATCGAGTGTTGTTTCAAAGCTGCTCAGCAACTGGGTAAGGCACTGGTTTTTTGCCCGTTTCAGTTCCCTTTCTGAGACCATCGTTTGGCAGAGCCTGGCTATCTCATCGAAGATTAAGGCTTCCACTCTCCCCAGATCCATCCCTTGGTGAAGTGCGACACGGATGAAGAAAAGATAAGGGTCATAGGTTTCAAAGAACTCCGTGGTCACTAGTGAAGCCACTCGCTCCTCTTCGATCAACCTGCGATAAAGGCGTGAAAGCTTTCCTTCCGAAAATATTTTGTCCAGGATATGAAGCGCATAATGCTCCTTCTGCCGAACCGAAGGCGCCGGAAAAGCAACGAACATTCTGGGGATGTGCGTGGGCCTTTTTAGTTCCAGCCTAATTTGAGTTGTTCGCCGGCGTTCTAAGACCGTGACGGGCGACGGAACCTCCCCCTGGGGCAGATGACCAAAGAGTTGTTCCACTCGTTGCAGCACTTCTTCTGTCTGGAAGTCCCCCACCAGAACGAGAGTGGCATTGGTGGGGGAGTAAAAACGGTGATAATGCTCGATCATCTGCTCGGGCGTTATGGACAGCAAATCCTCATAAATTCCTATGACCGGGAACCTGTAAGGATGAGTCTCGAAGGAGTGGATCTCCACCGCCTGACGAAGAGCTCCCCAGGGATTGTCTAATTCCATTTTCAACTCTTCAAGGATGACCCTTCTCTCTAACTCGAACTCTTGGGGATCAAACAGATTGTTTCTCATTCGATCCGCCTCGATCTCCAAGGCCGGCCACCAGCGGTCCGAAGCGAATGTAAAGTAGTAGGCCGTGTAGTCATTTGACGTAAAAGCATTGTTACTCCCCCCCTGACGCGCCGTGACGCAGTCAATTTCTCCCTTTTGATATCGTTCAGTCCCCTTGAACATCATGTGTTCGAGGAAATGAGAAATGCCTGTAATACCGGGCCTTTCGAATCGGGATCCTACCCGATACCAGACCATCGTGCAGACAATCGGAACGGCATGATCTTCCCGCGTTAAGATGGTCAGCCCATTTCGCAAACGGTGCTTTTGAACGTCCTGGATAGAGAAACTTGTTGACTGGATGTTTGCCCACTCACTTTTTTTTCTACTAAAATGTCTGGGGATGTCATTCCGGGTCAGTCCTCTCCTGTTTGCGTTGATCACGCTTTCGATTATATCCCCAAACCCAGTTTGGGCCGAGAGCCGTGGTCAAATCTCAGCGCCCGAATTTTATAAACAGTCGTTACTGAATGGGATGGAGATCCTGTTCCTACCCGGCAGCGAGCCTCGAACCCCTTTTGTTCTAATGATCAAAAACGGAGCGGCCTTTGATCCGATCGAAAAATGGGGAGTGACTTACCTCACGACTTGGATGATTCTGGAAGAAGCCGAGAACCAAAGCGGTCTTCCGATTCAACGTAATCTGCAACAACTCGGTGCTGAGCTGCACTTTGAAGTCGAGTGGGATGCCATTTTTTTCTTTGGAAGTGCTCCAATCGACCGCGTCGTTGATGTCTTAAGCCTATTGGGTGAAATGATTGTCCGACCCAAGTTTCTCGAAGAAACTTTCGAACGTCTTCGCGATCAGCTCGTCCAAGAAATCGAAAAAGAACGCAAACATCCCCAAGTTCTTACTCAGGAACTCTTTTTAGCTGAACTCTTCCAAGCAAATCCTTACGCACATTCGGTCAAAGGCACCGCTGAGACCCTGAGAAACCTCTATCTCACAGACCTCAAGATACAATATCGAAAGCTCTTTCTGCCTAATCAGGCACAGCTGGCATTTTATTATTCCGGGGACCGGGATCGTGTTTTCACAGCATTGAGCCGTCGCTGGGGAAGCTGGGTCAAGAACAAGCCCTTACCCTTTACGTTCAGAAAAGCAGAGCCACCCAAAGGACAGCGGATTCTATTGATAGATTCTCCTTCCGCGGACAGCCTATTTCGCTGGGGAAACCTGAGTGTTGAAAAGGGCTCTCGTGATTACTACGCACTCAAGATTTTAGAACAATACTTGACACTTTCCTTGCCGGCGTGGGCAGATCAGATCGCTTCTGAAAACCAGATTCAGGCTTCGTTTCAACTGGAAGCTCGCATAATGCCAGGCTATCTGCAACTTAACATCCAAGCCCCTGCCCAACAGCTTATGGCCTATTTTCAAAAGCTCGAAGATTTGGTGCAAGATCTCCAAGACGGCCGCATTGATGTCCAAAAGTTTGAGGAAGCAAAACAACTAGCGCACCTGGAGTTGACAGCCTCCCTTGAGCAGCCTGTTCCTCGCCTTTACAGATTGTTGGAGACCAACCTCTACAATCTAGGCATAAACTTCATTACTCATTACGGTACTCGCCTCAACCGAGTGACACCTAAACATTTTGCGAATGTGGTCCAGAGATATGTTTCCCTCCAAAACTTTCTTCTGCTCGTTGCGGGCCCCAGTGATCAGCTCAAGGCCGAGTTGGATGAGATCGGATCCGTCAAGATGAGATAACCACAGAGTCAAAAACTCTGTGTTCTCTGTGTCTTTGTCATGATCCATCAGTTGAATTCAACCACCCCATCACATATACTCCTTTTGACATCCCTCTATTCATAGAGTGGGCTCACGCCCACTTTTTTGTTTTAGAGGTCAATATGATGGATATGGCTGCACGCGCCGGACGCGCCCTAAGAGAGGTCGTTGAGGAGGAAGGAGTCGAGCTCGTACACATTGAATATCAACCCAAGGGAACATCTTCGGTGCTTAGAATTTATATCGACAAACCAGGCGGAGTAAACCTCAAAGACTGCGCGAAAGTCAGCAAACACGTGAGCGTCTTGCTGGATGTGGAGGATTTGATTCCGCACCACTACGTATTGGAGGTTTCTTCCCCTGGCATAGAACGTCCGCTCTTTAAGGAATCGGACTACCAGCGCTTCGTGGGTAAGGAGATCCGTTTGCTCACTACAGAAAAGGTCGAAAGTCGGAAAAAGTTCACCGGTTTTATCCAGAATTTTTCAGAAGGTATTCTAAAATTAGAATGCGATGGAAGACAGTATCAGATTCCTTTTAACAAGATAAAGAGCGCTAACCTAGTCTATCGGTTTGATTAGGAAGACCGGATTTAAGATTCGACTTCTGAGTTAAAAGAAACTGGCTATGGATTTGAACCCAAGACGGTTGAATCCATAATCAGTTAAAAGAAAAATGAGGTCTGTAACAGGATTGTGAATCTCTTAAATCAAACTATTGAACAGATTAGCCGAGAAAAGGGCATCGACGCGCAGATCATACAGGAGGCCCTGGAAGATGCGATGATCGCAGCGGCAAAAAAGTATTTCAAAACCGACGAGGACTTGCAGGCCCGTTACGACCCGGAAACAGGAACGATTGATGTTTTCGCCGTCAAGAGAATTGTTGAAGAGGTAACCGACGAGGCAACTGAGATGTCACTCAAGGACGCTCTGGAGGTCGATGAGACTTTTGAAGTAGACGAGTACATTGAAATTCCAAAGCCAACTGTTGAATTGGGTCGAATCGCTGCCCAGACAGCCAAACAGGTTATCTTCCAGAAAGTCCGTGAAGCGGAACGCGAGATTATCTTCGGCGAGTTTTCCGAGCAGATGGGCCAGCTGGTTAACGGCATTGTTCGCCGGATTGAAGGAGGAGACATCATCCTTGACATCGGAAGGACAGAAGCAATTTTGCCCTACAATGAACAGTCTCAGAATGAGCCATACAAGTTAGGGGACCGAATTCGAGCAGTCATCATCAAGGTTCATCGCCTCTCAAAAGGACCTCAAATCGTTGTATCGAGAAGTGATCCCAGCCTATTGATCCGCCTGTTCGAGATAGAAATTCCTGAAGTGTATGACGGTACGGTTGTGATTAAAAACGCGGTGCGAGAGGGGGGCGAACGCGCCAAAGTAGCCGTGGCCAGTAACGATGTGGCTGTCGATCCTGTAGGCGCTTCTGTCGGCATGAAGGGAAGCCGCATCAACGCAGTTATTCGCGAGCTGCGTGGGGAGAAGATCGATATTATTCAATACTCAAACGATATCGTTGAATATACGATTAATGCTCTTAACCCAGCCAAAATCTCCAAGGTTTTGATTGCCGAACCTATTGAAAAAGTCTTGGAAGTGATTGTTGCGGAAGATCAACTTTCGTTGGCCATCGGTAAAAAAGGCCAGAATGTTCGCCTCGCTTCCAAGCTGATGGGTTGGGAAATCAATATCACCAGTGAAGAAGAAAAAAAACAACAAATACTGAGTCGACTGGAGCAGCTCGCTGCTGCCTCGGTGCCTGAACCCCTTTCCAACTTGGCAGGCGTGGGGGAAAAGACTCAAACCCGATTGAACGAAGCAGGCATTAAGTCAATTCAAGATCTAGCCTCGAAGTCGGCAGAAGACCTCGCTGCAATTCCTGGAATCGGTAAGAAAACCGTCGAGAAGCTAATTGCCGCGGCCCAAGCATTTAGTTCTGGCTCACCCGGTACTGAGTCCACCGCGAATTAAGAATAGAAAGGTTTCCCAGAACGAGAAATGGAGCAAATCAAGGTTAGCAAGCTGGCCTCCGAATTCGAAATGAAGAATTCGGTGGTCATCATGGAGCTCAAAAAGATTGGCGTTTGGGTCCCGTCACCGGATACCCCTGTGGATCACGACATCGCTGATCGAATCCGCCGCCGCCTGCAACTGATACTGGACCTTGAACAACAGGAACTGGAAAAAGCCAAGGAAAAGAAGGAAAGGAAAAAGACGGCAGCAACGAAAGCCAGAAAAACTATCAAAGAGCTCGGGAAACCACCGAAGAGAGCCAAAAAAGTCGAAGAAAGACATCCTGTGAGCCCACTGGCCAAGTCTCTGATGCCGCGCAAAGGGAAGGCAAGCTACCGAAAAGTCGAGCTTCCCGAAGAGGAGCCTCCGCAGAAGATAGAAGTCACCATCGAGGATGAACCGATCATTGAAAAAGTAGAAGCTCAGGTCTCTGCCGAAGTACTGGCGAAGGCCATGCAGAAGGCCACAGCCGCGGAGCTCGAGGCAATCAGCGAAAAGGCGGAGCTTGAAAAAGTGAAGCCTGAGGCCAAGCTGGTTGTCCCTGTGAAAAAGGAGAAGCCGGAAGTCGCAGCCAAAGTCAAGATAAGCGAAGCGGCTAGGGCTCCGGCAGTCGAAGAGGAGCCAGAGAAAAAAGTTCCGGAACCTGCTCCCGTCAGGATCGACCAAGTCACTGAGGAAGCAATCAAACCAGGAGTCGTCGAAGAACCGGAGAAGCCGGTACCTGAAGAAGTTCAGAAAGAGGTCGCGAAAGCTCCAGAAGTTCCCGTCACTGAAATAGTTGAGCCGGAGCCGGCGGAAGAAGAAGTCAAAGAGCCTCAAGAGGTGACCTTCTCCGAAAAGATAACAGTAAAGGAGTTAAGCGAAAAAGTTCGTCTCAAGAGTGGGCAGATCATTAAGGAACTGCTTGCCCGAGGAATCATGGCTACGATTAATCGATCATTAGAGCGGAAAATCGTCGAAGAGATCTGTGAAGCCCACGGCGTGATCCCGAATTTCGTCACCTTTGAAGAGGCAGCTGTTGAGCAGCAAACGATCCAAGAGCGACCTGAGGACTTGGTGGAGCGAGGGCCAGTCGTGACAGTGATGGGACATGTGGATCACGGCAAAACCTCCTTGTTGGATGCCATCAGAGAGACGCAAGTCGCAGCTGGTGAAGCTGGAGGAATTACGCAGCATATTGGCGCCTACCATGTGGACGTAAAAAACCGCCGCATCATCTTTATCGACACTCCTGGCCACGAGGCTTTTACCAGAATGCGGGCTCGCGGTGCTCAGGCCACCGACGTTGTGGTTTTGGTCGTGGCCGCCGATGACGGAGTGATGCCACAGACCCTGGAAGCAATCGACCACGCTCGAGCAGCTGAGGTTCCCATCCTTGTGGCTATCAATAAGATCGACAAGCCAGAAGCACAACCGGAACGCGTTAAACAGGCGCTGTCCGAGCAAAATCTGGTTCCGGAGGAATGGAGCGGCGACACGGTCATGGTTGAGGTCTCGGCGAAGGAAAAAACGAACCTCGACTTACTGCTGGAGATGATCCTGTTGTCGGCGGATCTGCTAGAACTGAAAGCGAACCCCGACCGATCTGCTTCAGGCGTGGTTTTGGAGGCTAAGCTGAATAGAGGCCGCGGCGCGGTAGCCAGCGTTCTAGTCAAAAACGGGACTCTTAGAATTGGAGACTCCTTTATCGCTGGAGCAGCTTACGGAAAAGTCCGTGCCATGTTCAACGACGATGGAAGCCCCCTCACTGCGACTGAGCCCAGCAGTGCTGTTGAGATCCTCGGGCTGCAAAGCCTACCTCAGGCTGGCGATCCCTTTCAAGTTGTCGACGACACCGCAAAGGCACGGGAGATTGGAGAATACCGACAAGACCAGCTTAGGGAGCATGAACTGGCCAAGTCTTCCAAAGTCAGTTTGGACGATCTTTACACTCGAATGGAGGCCGGAAACATCAAAGAGCTCCGGATGGTGCTCAAGGCGGATGCGCGGGGGTCGGTGGAGGTCCTCGAAGACACTCTCGAAAAACTGGGCACCCCTAAAGTTCAGGTCAAAATCATTCACAGTGGAGTGGGAGCCATTTCCGAATCGGATGTTCTTCTGGCCTCCGCTTCCAACGCCATCGTCGTCGGATTCAACGTGCGTCCCGAAAGAAATGCCCAGGACGCTGCCGAGCAAGAAAACGTTGACGTGAGACTGCACACAGTGATCTACGATATGTCGAACGAGGTCGAACAAGCTATGGTTGGGCTTTTGGAACCAACCTTCCGAGAGACGGATTTGGGTCGGGCCGAAGTTCGCCAGACCTTCCGGGTACCGAAGTTCGGAACCATTGCCGGCAGCTCTGTCCTGGAAGGGGTGATCAGGCGAAATGTGGAAGTTCGCCTCCTCCGCGACAACGTTGTCATTCATGAAAGCAGGATCGACTCGCTGCACCGCTTCAAGGATGACATCAATGAGGTTAAAGCCGGATATGAATGCGGTATCTCGATTGCCAACTTCAACGACATTAAGATCGGTGACGTGATAGAAGCCTACGTCCGAGAAGAAGTCGCCCCAGAACTGAGATAAGCTTGGCGTATGCCTCTAATCTAAAAAGAAAAGAACGCAGATGACCATTTCGAGGCGTTCCTTCCTCAAGCTCAGCTCTGCGGGGACGGTAGGACTGGACCATTCAGGAAGAAACGTTAAGTTTCAGGTCAGTTGACGGACTTTCTCAGGTGCCGTTCCACAAAGGCGGATGTCACCTTGAGCGCATCATGAAACTGCTGGGGAGGGTTATTACTGCTGCCCCAGTAAAAACCATGCCCCATGCCCTCATGTTCGGAGTACTCCGCCATCACGCCACGCTGTCGCAACCCGGCGATCAGCGCCTTGCCTGCCATTCGCAAGCGGTCTTTGCTGCCCACGACATAGAGCAGCGGACAAGTGATTCTATCGGCGTTGTCTTTCGGTGAGATCGCCCGGTACAGCTCCCGCCGGTCCCCCAAGCGCCAGGCTAGATCGAGCGCCACCTGATAGGCGGCTGAACCTGGCCGAAGGCTGGCGTTTCCCGGAAAGCGGCGCGCCGTCTCGGGCCGAGCAGCGGGGCGACTATCGGCGCCGGCGCGGGAAGCCCGGCTCCGCCGGCTATTCTTGCTGGCCAGGAGTTGTTGTCTCCACTCGGCCCATCCTTCGAGCGAACGGCTAAAATCTTGGGCAACGTCGTAAAACATACCTTCGATGTCACTGAGCCCCGCGAACGAAACCGCCACGGCCGGCGAAATTCGGGTCGCCAGCATCATGGCAAGATAGCCCCCGTGGCTGCCACCGATTACCCCAACACGATTCTTCTCAACAAACGGGTAGGACTGCACCTTCCGGTAGGCCGCAAGAACATCCTGAATCTCGTCTTCTCCGAAGTGCAGACCTCGATAGTCGGTCGAGAAAACGACGTAGCCGCGCTCGAAAAAGTGCTGCGGCACTCGGCGCATGACGAATCTCTTCATGGCATCGATCGTCGATCCACCCACACCGCCGTGGATGAACAGAATGGCCGGGAAGGGTCCCTCGCCGGTCGGCTTGCGCAGGGCTGCTCCCACATAAGCGCCGTCGTATGAACGCACATAGACGGCAACCGGTTGGTCCGCCGACTCGGTGCTGCCGGCCGAGCCGGGTGCTGCCGTAAACGCCACAGCGAAGACTAAGGTTACGAACAATCCCAATGAGCGATTCATGATTCACCTCCGCTGTAAACTCCTGCTCGATCTTAACACGGAATACGTGTACCTGGGTGTTGTCCCAGCAGTACGCCAGACTACTGCTGCGCGCGGTCCTGGCACGTCATTGCCGCGGCCCGCCGGCCTGAACAGTAGAGCCGGTAAGGCCACTCCGTGTTCGGGAGTAAGAACGATCTTTTCCATCGTATACGACCCCAGCTGGCGGTATGTATGTATGGTTGTTCCTGGCAGCTTGGGCATAAACTGCGCCATCCAAAAACAGAACAACCACCCTTCCAAGCAGCGCGTAAACGAATCGAGAGTATGCCAGGGGTTTCATGATTTCCTCCTGTAGCGGTGACCTATTATCAAAGCTTCCTTGCCTTTACGCAATCCGCCCGCCCCCGCTATTGGAGCGGATTACCATCAGCATCAATCAAGTGGATTTCACCCAAACCCACTTCGCCGATCGCTTCTTCAACCTTGCTGCGGTCACCAACCACTACCCAAACCAGATTATCGGGATGGATGACCCGTTGAGCTGCAGCTTCGACCTGAGCAAGCTTTAGACTGCGAATCTTTTCCGGATAGGTTTCGTAGTAATCATCCGGTAGCCCAAAGCTAACGATTTCATTGATTGAATTGCGGATTGAAGAGAGAGTCTCCCAAGAGCCAGGAAGTCTCAAGATGCGGTTCTTCTGGATCTTGTCCAGTTCTTCCCCGGTGGGCGGTCGATCCGACAGAATTCCTCGCAGCTCCTTCAAGAGCTCCGCCATCGATTCCTTTGTCTTGTCGGTTTGAACCGGTGCGTAGAATATGTACGGTCGCTGACCGCGCGCGTCAAACAGAAAGGAACCGGCCCCGTAGGACCAGTGTTTATCCTCGCGCAGATTCATGTTGATGCGGGCCGTGAAGGTCCCTCCCAGGATGTTGTTCATGGTCTCGATGGCAATTTCGTCTGGATTGTTTGTAGGAGGAGCGACATGGCCGGCAAATATGGTCGATTGTGTGGCGCCGGGTTTATTCACCAAGTAGACCACAGATTCGGGACGCTGCTCGACCGGACTGATATCCTTGGCCGGAACAGAACCTTTTTCCCATTTCTGGAAGCGCCTTTCCAGTTTCGGAACGATCTCCTCCAGGGTAGCATCTCCCACAATAACCAGGGTTGCATTGTTGGGCTTGAACCAGGTCTGGTGAAACTCGAGCAGATCCTCACGAGTCAGTTTCTTGACTGACAGCTCTGTTCCAGATCCGGTGAAGGGATTACCATAAGCATGATTGTGGCCGTAGAGTAGGCCCGGAAAAACTCGAAGAGCCATCTGAATCGGGTTGGCTTTCTCACGCTGAATGGCTGCCAATTGTTGTTTCTGAAGTCGCCTGAAGTCCCGCTCTGGAAAAGTAGGGTTGAGAATGACGTCGGCATAGATGTCCAGTGACGCGTCCAGATTCAACTTGAGCGTTGACAGGAAAACCGACGAGGTATCCAGATCCGAACCCGCGCGGAGACGAGCACCCAGGAGGGCCAGCTCCTCACTGATCTCCAGTGCCGAGCGTGTTTTGGTCCCTTCGTCCAGCATATCCAGCGCCAGAT
This sequence comes from Acidobacteria bacterium AH-259-L09, assembly GCA_027717875.1. The sequence goes on from JALLOL010000002.1 coordinate 23,581, forward strand.
CTGCTGTTCCTGGAAGCGAAAACTGGTCGGCCGCATAACCCGCATCTACCAAAAGGGTGAAGTTAACCAGTGGAATCGCACCGCGGCGAGCCAGAATAACCTTCAGCCCGTTGGCAAGAGTGCTCCTTTCCAGCTTGGGAAACTTGGGCTGAGGAGGCACACCAGGCTCTGGCAGCGTTGAACGGTCCACATCAGTCTTGGCGACTTCGAAATCCGGAAACGGGTGGATTTCGAGAATGTAGACTCCATCTGAGAGCCACTGGTTGGCTGCCTTTTTCAAATCTTTGGTTTGGGCGCTTCGGATCCGCCTGAGAGTCGTTTTGTAGTAATCAGGACTGCCTCCGTAGACTTCATTCCTTGCCAGGATGTCGGATTTGCCACCAAAGCCACCGATGCGCTCGATGCCGCGGATAAAGTTGGACTCAAACTGCATCTTCACCCGTCGCAGCTCAGTCTCGGTAGGTCCCTCCTCAAGAAACTTCCTTAACTCCTCATCGACGGCTGCTTCCACTTTGGCCAGATCTTCTCCGGGCCGTGCTGTGGCCCGTATGTGAAATTGGCTGCCGATCTCCCTGGCATCGATGAATGAAGAGACACCGGTCGCAATTTGATCCTCGTAGACAAGGCGCTTGTAGAGCCGCGAAATTTTTCCGGAGGCCAGAACATCGCTCACCAAATCCAGGTAGTCAGCGTCAGCCGAGCCCCACTGAGGCACATTCCAAACTTTGTAGAGGCGGGCCTGGGGAGCACGATCTTGGACGATCTGCCGCCGCGTACCCCTCATCTTGGCGATCCATACTAGGTGTTTGGCGATGGGCGGTCCGGCAGGGATATCTCCGAAATAAGCTTCCACCTTCTTGCGGGCAGTCTCAGCATCGATGTCGCCCGCGACGACAATCACCGCATTGGCGCTGCCGTAATACGTCTTGAACCACTCATGGACATCTTCGGGTGCCGCAGCGTTCAGGTCCTCCATTGAGCCGATGACCGTCCAAGAATAGGGATGACCGGCAGGGTAAGTGTTTGGTGGAAATAACCGCCAGGCTACAGCGTAAGGCCGGTTCTCGAACTGACGCTTTTCGTTTTGCACGACTCCCCGTTGTTCGTCCAGCTTCTCCTGGGTGACAGCACCCAATAAGTGGCCCATTCGATCCGACTCCATCCACAGCGCTATATCCAATGCCGAGGTCGGAACATTCTGGAAGTAATTGGTCCGGTCTTCACTAGTGGTACCGTTCAGGTCGGTGGCTCCCACCCGCTCCAGTGCCTGATGGTAATCATCGTCGAAGTTCTCGCTTCCGTTGAACATCAGATGCTCAAACAGGTGAGCGAATCCGCTTTTGCCCGGTTTTTCGTTCTTTGACCCGACGTGGTACCAGACGTTGACCGCCACGATTGGAGCCTTGTGATCTTCATGAACAATGAGGGTCAATCCGTTCTCGAGGACAAATCTTTGATAGGGAATATCAATCTCCAAAGGCGTATCGTCTGCACTTTTGGCCTCAGCCACCGCCAGGACCGGCGGACTGAGCATCCAGGCACACATCACACACAGAAACATGATGATTCTTTTCTGTCCGTTCATTGATGATCTTCTCCTTTTCTAGCCACTGAAGACACTAACTTACCGGGTTCGCCCCCTATAGGCAATACATGAAGAATTGACACTAATAACGATAGAAAGTCCCGGAATGTTCGAAAGTTTTCTTCTCCACAGGGCTCGAGCCGCTACGGTGCCACAGATCTTTGGTAAGCAGAAACTGGCCCGGAAAGCACGGACATGGTTCCGGAGGGAGGCAGGGCTTTACCGGTAACACCCCATCTTTCGTAGGTTTCCTTTACGAACAAGCCAGCTGACTGAATTCGAGAATAACAATGCGAAGGGTTGGAGTGACGCCCGGTCCGGACACAAAAACAAACTGGCACAAAGTGCCTAATAACTGAGCAGTGACACCGCTTCGAGGTTCTCGTGTCGGCGATTATCTGGATTCATCAACGTTTCTTGAGCGTCACTCCGACACCTGCGGCATGCATGTTCAAAAAGATCGTTTCCAGGTCCGGGTTGGTGGTGATGGCCTTGATATATCTTGGATCCGGGGCAGGTCGGTTCATGTTGTGGGCCAGGATCAGTCCGCCCGGACGCACCAATGGCAGAAGCTTGTTGAGGTAGTCGAGGTAGCCGGGCTTGTCCGCGTCAAGGAAAAGGATATCAATCGACTCGTTTAGTTTCATGACTTCCTCGTGGGCGTTGCCTTCCACGAGCGTGACGATCTGGTCCACCCCGGCCCGTTTGAAGTTCTCGCGGGCCAGCGAGGCCCGATGGGGGTCGATTTCGTGGGTGGTCAGCTTGCCGCCCGTGGCCCGCAGTCCCAGACAAAACCAGATGGCAGAGTACCCGTTGGAGGTGCCGATCTCGACCACGTGCTTGGCGTCGACCGTCTCCGTGAGGAGCCGCAGCAACCTGCCGTCTTCCAGTGGGACATTCATCATCCCTCTCCGCTGGTTCTGGTCCATATCCTCAAGAATGCTCAAGATTCTCTTCTGCGCCTCTGTCTGCGGTATTGGTGAGCTTTCTATGGACGATGGGCCAGGTCCGCCTCCCGTAGGCCGACGTGGGCCTGGCCTGCCCCTTCCTCTTTCCTGAGCGTCAAGATGTGCGGCTACCAACAGCACCACCGTGACCACAAGGCCTAACGCAGTCTTCTTCAACATTTCTTGCTCCTTTCTGCATGGGGCTTACGAAAGGTTACTGTGGTTGTTTCGTTGACCACAGTTGTACATGCCGTCGGCAAGAACCGCGGCTGCATTGAGGAATGTCGCGAAGAGATACGAGGAAGATGCACGGCGCCAAGACGAAGAAGCCCAAGATCGCTTTTGAAGGCCGGTGGGAAAATACCACCGTTCACCGTCAAATACCCAGGAGCCAGCCTTCGGCTCGAGTCTCGGTGATTTTATAAAGGCTGTAGAGGTACCACTGAAGTTGGCGTTTGTAGCGGGGTTGCTGAGAATCGAGGTCGGCGTCGGTTTTGAAGTCGATGACGATCCAGTGATCTTCTTCCATAAAAGCCAGGTCGATGGTTCCTTCCAGAATTTGATTCTGGTCGAGTCTCAGCAAGGTGGGCAGTTCGCGGTGGCAGCGCTTGGCAGTGGCGGCTTTCTTGAGTAGAGCGTGCCTGAGTGTGGAGCGAACTGCTTCAGCGGCAAATGAGATCTCGTCCTCAGTCGCGTCCAGAACTCGGCCATGGAGTTGTGCAAGGCGCGCAATGTCCTGCTCGTCAGCACCGAGATTGGCGTCTCTCAGCACGGTGTGGACGAGAGTCCCAAAGCGTGCGCCAGTCGGACGTTCTTCTGACTTCTTGAGAATCTCGACCTGGATCGCTCCAGTTTCGGGAGGGTCACCCAAGTCGGGAGTACCTGTGACCGTGAACACTTCGAGGCTTGGCCGGCTGCCTCCTCGAAGAGTTTGTTCCCGTCTGTCTCTCCACTCTTCATAAGCTTTCAGCCCCTCGCTTGCTGCTTTGCCGCCCTCGTCCTCCTTCAGTATTTGCTCCTGGTGCAAGCCAAAATTGGGTTGTACATTTAGATTCAGGACTGAAGGGTCCCACCACACCAGCGAATGTTCGCCCACCTCGGGGTTGTGAAGTCCCGGATGGACAGAGAATTCTTCACGGCCGTCAAATTCGATCGGTCTTTGGGCGACGCTGGAGGAACCAAACCTTGGGCATCCCGGTGCTGGGCGGGTCTTCCGCCAGTTCTCTTTAGGTGGGTAGATCACCTTGTTGAAGGGACGAAGCCAACCGTCTCTGACCTCGTCCCCGACAGCGGGTAGAACCAGCAAGTCTCGCGCACGGGTCGCTGCCACGTAAGTGATTCTCACGCCTTCCGCCTCATCGCGCAGCTTTTCTTCGTCCTCATAATCGAGCAGGTCCCAGGGAGAGCAGCCCAAAAGACGAAAAGCGGCCAGCCCTTTTTCCGTGCTGACATATTTGTCTGGCTGAGACGCGGATAGATGGGTTGTCATGTCCGCGAGAATAACCACTGGAAACTCCAATCCCTTAGCACCGTGAACGGTCATGAGCCGAACACCGTCGATGCCCTCTTCCAAAACTGGAGTTTCCTTAGATGTGGGCTTTTCAGACTTGGACTCCAGGTAGTCCACAAAGGCTCGGAAGGAAATACCTCCACCGACTTCGAAGTGTCGGGCCAGATCACACACCCGCTGTACATTGGCCAGCACCTGGTGGCCAGCTGGTCGTAAAGCAAAGCCGGCATGGGCGCGGGTTACTTCCAACAGCTCGTTGAGCGTGTCCACAATGGGGCGACGGTTGCGGCGCCGGTGGAGCCGTCGAAGAACCTCGAGGGCCTGGGTTATGGGCTGCAGGTCCTCGCCCAAGTCTTCGGGTATGGGGCGAAAAGGATGGAGCGATCCGTGCCGATCCCGAAAACGGAGCAAAAGGCTGTCCCGAATCCAAAAAAGAGAACCTCTTAAGGTCGCGTAAACCGAGAGTTCATCCTCCGGCCACTCAATAGCCGTCAAGGCTACCCTCAAAGTTTGCACTTCTTCCCGTTGATGAAAGGATCGAGAGCCCACCAGCAGGTGCGGGATTCTTCGCGCTTCCAGGGCCCGCGTGTAATCGCGAGTGACATCGGTGAACCAAGAAACAAAGCGCCGGAAAAGGATACAGACGTGTCGTGGCGAAACAGGGATGGATTGCTGTGGATTTTCGGGCTCAGACACTTTCCAATCACTCTCGTTTACCAACCAGTCCACAAAAGCAGCCACCGCATCGGGCAGACAAGTCTCGATCGCTTTGTTTGTGAGGCGCCCCCACTGGCTGTAAGGGGCAGGAGCCGGTAGGACGACGAGTGCCGGCTGCCTTTCGCGATCCGGACGGTACTCATCCAAAGCCACGTACTCAGGCTGGCCGATTGAGCTGTCACCTTGCATTTCAGATCCGAAGGCCGCATTGACCGCCTTTTGAATGATTGGAACAGAACGAAAGCTCTGGGTGAGGTGGACCAGCCCGACACCTCGCTCGGTGAGAGCCTCCTTGATCTGCTGGTAGAGCAGCACGTCTGCTCTGCGAAAGCGATAGATCGACTGTTTTGGATCCCCGACCAGAAAGAGTTTTCCGGCAACCGGTCGGACCTGCATCCAATCGCACTCTTCAGGATCATCTGCGCAGAGCAGCAACATAATCTCCGCCTGGAGCGGATCCGTGTCTTGAAACTCATCGACAAAGATGTGAGTGAACTGTTCCTGAAAGTGGCGACGAACAGGGTCGTTGTCTCGAATGAGGTCTCGGGTGTGGATGAGGAGATCCACAAAATCCAGCTTTCCCGAACGCCGCTTCAGACCTTCATAGCGATTCGCCAGTTCCTGCAATTCTATTTGCAGCAAGGCGGCCAGATCCGCGTCGGCCTGAAGTTTAAAATCTTCTAGTTGGGCAATCAGACTTTCTCGGGTGTCTATGACCTCTTGGCGGGACAGGCCCTCGGCAAAGTGCCCGCGACCTTTTCTTTGGTTCTGCGCCCTTTTCATTTCCCTCAGGAGAGTGAGCAGGAGGGCCTCCAAGCGATCATACTGACGCGCCTTTTCTTTTTCGGCACGGTAAATCCACATGGCGAGATCGCGAATGGGACGCAACCCTTTTTGGAGGTTATCTTCCCAGTTCCGGCACTTAAAACTCATTGTGCAGAGTTGCTGGACTGAGGTTACAAGAGCGTCAATCCGGCCCTGCCGAGGGAAAGGTTCGCGGCGCCACTGCTTCTGAAAATCTCTCCACTCGAGCAGCTTCCAAGCCGCATCGCGAATGCGATCCAGGGGGGAACGACCGTCGAAACTTTGAGTCAGCATCGAACGGCTGAGAGCCCGCTGCAGGCCTGGTGGCATGTTGGAAAGCTTCTCTTCGATCCAGGGTCTGAAGGCTCGCTCAAGAAGTCTCGAGGCCTCCTCCTCGGAGGCCTCCTCAAATGCCGGATCCACCCTCGCCTCTACAGGCCGCTCTCGGAGAAGATCCGCGCAAAAGGAGTGGATGGTGCCGATGCGTGCCTCTTCGAGTTCGGCCACAGCCCGTTCCAGGTGTTGAATTTCCTGGGGATCTTGAGTTTCAGAGCGAGCGAGATCCAGAGCCTCTCTAAGCCGCAGCTTCAGCTCACCTGCAGCCTTGCGGGTAAAGGTGACGGCTACAATTCGACCTACTGTAGTGCGGCCCGTTTCCACCACCGCCACCACGCGACGGACGAGTTCAGATGTTTTGCCAGTGCCGGCTGCGGCCTCGACAATCAGGCTCTCATCCAACGATTCCCGAATTCTCTTCCGGTCATCCAAATCAGTCATGGCTCTTCACTCGCTCCCATGTCGGGCTAGAATCGGTATCGGTCACCCAGAACTCCACCATGTCTCATGGGCTGTCACTTCATCCTGCGCAGTTCTTCCAGTGGCACGAGCGGTCCAGCGTGCTTTCGAGTGACTCGAAGTTCTTCATAAGGGCCACAGATCGCTCGAAAATCACAGTAACGGCAAGCATCTCTGCGAGGTGCGGCCGGGAGAAAACCTGCTTCGATGGCTTGATCGATGCTCTGAGTCACTTGCCCGATCTCTTGAAGGGCCTCGCCACTGATCTCAATGTCGTAGTGACTAAACGCACCACGTTGGGTGCAGTAGTAGAGGCGCCCGCTCGTGACCGACACCTCAAGAAGCTTTTCTGCCGCCAGGGCATAGAGAAGGGGCTGGAGGACTTCGCCTTTCCCAACAAAGCCGGGACGTGGCCAAGGCGTTTTCCCCGTCTTGTGATCGGTCACACGTAGGCTTTCTTGCTCTTCATTCTTTTCGACCAGGTCGATCACGCCGCGAAGACGCACGCCATCCAGGATGACTGCTTCTTTCTCGGTGCTTCTCGAGTCTCGACCCTCCTGCAGAGGGAGACCAAAGGAATACTCAAAATGAATGGGTTTCCACTGTTGATCCTTGCGCACGACTTCCCGCATCCAGGCACCAAGATCGACCCGCAGATCCTCAATTTCGGTCTTCCAGATTTGAGGAATCGCAGGGGCCAGCAGCTCCCTGTATTCCGACTCTAGCTGGTCGAGCACCGCTTCGACGATTTCGATAATCCGATCTAACTGCCCGGGTGTCATAGGAAGCAAATCTTCTGCCTGGAGTCTTCGAAACAGCTCGTATTGAACCGCATGAAAGAGACTTCCCCGCGTCAGTGGGTCCATCTGCTCGATGGCGACGGCTTCTTCTCTCGGTTGCAATCCTTGAATTCCATGGAGAAAGAATCGATAGGGGCAAGCGGCAAAAAGCTGAAGGGCTGTGGGTGAGTAACTGCGGCTGGAGAGACGGTGTTTTTCAAGAATGCGGCGGGTGGCTGGGTCTTTGGAGGCCACGATCCCATCATCGTCCGACCAGGGCATACGCCAACGCTTGTAGCGAGCCCTAAGAGACCGACCCAGTGAAGGGTTCACCTCAAGGAGAAAATTACCCTTCCCGGTAATGTCGCCATTGCGCCCGAAAAGGAGTGGGTCCAGAGTTGCCAGGTCAAACTCGGCGGCGTCTATGGCCTGATTCGTCTCGGGCGGTGCCGGCCATCCCAATCGAGAGCTGGAGGTCTCCGCCGCGCGTTTTTCGATCTGTTTCAGATCGGGCAATCGTCCTTCTGCAGCTCGAAGCAACTCCAGAGCGTAAAGAGAAGGAACACGAGCCCGACCTTGGACCAGGTCCATACGAGGGTAAGAGGCGACCAGTCGATGCGAAGCTGCTCCAACCGCGATGTGGAGCAATAGGCGCTCTTCTTCGAGCTTGTCTTTGCGGGTGGCGAGCTCACTGGATAGCACCACCCGGTACTCGTCCAGAAGAAGCGGGTCTTCAAAGACCTTCCTTGGAAAGATTCCTTCGGCCAGTCCCGGTAGAAAAACAATTTCAAACGAGCGGGCAGCCGCTTCCTGAATTGTCCCGACAAAAACTCGCCCGTAGCGTCGTTCGGGTGGCTCCACGCGCAGGAAAGTCAGGCGCTCACTTAGAACCTCCTGGACTTCAGCCAACCCGACGGGACCCACGTTCTCCATGGGTTCGAGTTCGGCCAAAACACCTAAAACTGACTCCGCAGAACGCAGGGTCATCGCCGCTAGTTGGCGAAGATGGTCAAGCCACTCGCCCCATCTTGCCTCATCCGGCAGAGAGTCGAGAAACTCGATCACCGGAAGCGCGAAGTCCCGGAGGTTTTTCAGCCGAGAAAGTTGGCCTTGCAGAAACTCTTTTCGAGCATCCTCCTCGTCCACACTCCGAAACTTAAGGGCCAGTTCTGCTTCTAGCCCTTTGAGCCTTCTCACCCAACGATCTTTCCCACCTATGACCGCAGCGTCGACCAGAAGCTTTTCCCAGTGTCGGGGCGTTCGCAGAGTCCCGGCGATGACACGCTCGGAATCGGTTTCGTTTGCCGTCTCGCTGCTTTCGGTGGCGGCCCCAGTCTCCGGAATTTCGGCCTTGAAGATCATCTGAAGCTCATCCGTCGGCGTGATCCAGGGCGCTTCTTTTGTGGGCGGAGCACCAGACTCCTCCAGTGGCGGTAGTTGCCCGAAGGAGAGATACTCGGCAAAGCTGGAAGCGGAGAGACTTTCCGTGACGCAGGCCATCAGGGTGAGAAAGGCGCGGCCTGCTGGATCGGGGCGGACGGCTCCTCGCGTGAAGTAACCGGGGATGCCGGCCCTTCGAAATGCGTCCTCGAGCTGAGGTTGGTAAAGTCCTGGATTGGGCAGCAGCACCGCGATCTCATCAAAAACGACGTCTTGCTCTGCCGCCTGGAGAATGCGGCGCGCGATTTCGACGCACTCACGACCTTCGCTGGGCGCTGAGAAAAATTCAAAACTTCCGTCAGGCTCCCCTGATGGAATCTCTTTCGCGCTCAAGAGGTAGTGCCGAAGGCGATCGAGCGACGACCCCGTTGTCACACTTTCGTCGATGGGTTCACCGGTCACATCCAGTACCCGCTCGAGGTTGCCGATGGCCACCTTGTCATGGGCTCCGACAACAGCCAGCACCTGTGGAGCCCGGCTGAGCATCGCACCGTAAAACTCGCGCTCTAACTTTGATCGGGGAGCCACGTCCAGAAGTACGACTGGCAAGCTTAGTAGATAGCCTTTCCCTTCGCGGGCGGCGTCAGCAGCTAAGCTATACAGGCGGGCCAGGTCTGCAAACGACTGTGATTTGAGTTCTTCCTGGAATAGCAACAACAGGGTAGAAAGATCGGGGCCGGGTGGACCCGAAGAGGCCAAACTTGAAGAATTCACCCTCTCCAGGCGCAGATCCAGAAGAGTCCGGGCAAGTGCGCGAGTAAAGCCAGGCATTCCAGCAACCGGCTCGAAATAAGAAAGGCCTTTTTCCTCACGGCTACGGAAGAGGCACCTTGAGGCCACAGCTTCTGCCCCAAGGGAGCTGAGCGGCGTGAGGCTGTGCTCGGCTAGTTCCTCCGTAGCGAGGATTCCCGCCAGTTGCATTGGTGTCATGCGATGCAGGCCCAGCAACCCTTCACGCCCCATTGTGATGAGGTCATAGACCAGATCATCGGCTGCCGCCCTCATTGGAGCAATCACCAATAGCTCGGTTCCCACCTGATCTCTTATCCAGTCCCCTGTCGCCTGTTTTGCCTGGTCAAATGCGTGGTAGGTAATGAGTTTCTTTAAGGGCACTATTACTTAGATTACGGGTAGAAAACGTTTGTGGCAATTTATCTACATCCGCTCACTGACCGATCCCGATAATCTGTGGAAGTGGTGAATACCCTTTTAGGCGAAAAAACTCCCGCAGGGGCGTGAGAAACGGGTAGGTCCTCATAGGCCAAAACACCGCCTACCTGAGTCGGGTCAATTTAAGGCGAAGACATACTCTCTAGAATACTCAAATCCATAAGCCAATTTGAGGATCCAAATCTCTGAGAGTGCCTTGACTACTGCTGCAACCTCTTCCTCAATTTCCGGATAGTGCTGCTTTTGCCGTTCTAAAAAGTCTAGCCACTCCGGATCGTGGCTTGAGAAGCGAGGATCCTGCCAACCTATGAATTTATTCTCAAAGATGAATCTAAATCGAGACCATGTCTGGTCATCAATTATTACGAGAGCACATTTCTCTTTTTGAGTTATTTGCAGGAGCTGTTTGGCAGCAGTGTAGACCTTAAACAAGAGAAAATCAGCTGTCGTTGGCAGCGACAGAGCGCGTCCCGTTCCGACCCCTTCCAGACTCCGGAGGATATCCTCGAAATCTCTGTCCTCTACGCCAACATACTTGACCTCTATTGCCCATTCTTTACAGTCTTGGGACAGTCCCTCGATGTCGGACTTGCCTCCCAAAGCGGCAAGATCTAAAATCGCCCATCCTTGCTCATCCATCCACTCCGCGCATTGGAGTTCAACCAGCTTTCCCATGAACCTTCTGGACTCCTGGTGGCGCTGCACAGCAGTATCTTGGCGTAGCCATTGTTCTCGCAGATCCTGTCTGTACTGCTCAGTAAGGTTATCTTTCGTTTCTCCGGACTTCATGAGGTAGCGGTGGACTGGGGAGGTGATCTTGTGTATGTGCCCTCTTTCAAGAGCCAATAGCAAGATGGAACGATCGGTTGCCGGATTACCTTCCAAACTGGCGTCAGTCTGTTGAAAAGCTAGCCAATCCAGCACCAGGATTTTCTGGAGAGCAGAGCATCTATCTCGAAGATTTTGAAAACTCTCAAGAAGATTGTCACCGTCGAAGCTAGCTTCCTGACAGGGGCACTCTACCTGGGGCAGGCTTTCACCGCTAAAAGTATTGAAGAATCGCCGTGTGAGTGTTCGCAGACGAAGCCTGATGCAGCGCAGACTGAGGATTCGCATCGCTATTCTCACTTTGCTTCTGATCCATTTCAAAAGCCCTTGAAGTTTTGCTCGTCTCCTTGGTTTGGGCGAATCGAGATTGGATCTCTGAATCCGTAGCGCGGAGTAAGACTCCAGCAAGACCCGAAGCGTATTGCTACCCCTGCAGTGTGGTCCAAGCCAAATGCCAGTCAGGTTAAATTCTTCCAAACGGAATGTTTGATAAGGGATCTTGTTGTGTTTGGTTTTTCGGTGTCCGTCTGGCTTGCCTACGCCGATGTACCTCCATTCACGCTCGCGCTCCCAAGCTTCATCCTTCAAGCGAAGAGTAACCATCGCCAGAGCTTTCTGTATAGTGACGACAACATCTTCAGGGAGCCTCTTTCCTTCTTCTTCCTCCCCTACAATTACCTTTTCCGAGTAAGCCCAGTCCAGAAAGGTGAAAGCACTATCCATGATTTGGTCCACGGCGGCCTGTTGATCTTCGCGCCTGTAAATCACCTTCAAGATTCGATCCTGAGCGGCACCTCGCAAATCAAAAGTCAAAACGTAGCCTCGGGCATTATCTGCGTAGCTCCCCCATTGATCAGCATCGTGCATTGACTCCGTGAGACAGAATGCATAGATATTGAAGTTCCCCCGAAGAGCGAAAAGACTCGGCTTGAAACGCCTTAGCCACTTGCTTTTCTCTCCCGCTTCTTGGCCTAGCCTTCTGAGATACAACTCTCCCACCAATCTGTTTCCGTAACTTAGCTCTTTCTCGTCGTTCATAAACGTGACATCGGTTGCCCAAACTGTGCCACTGGTTAGAATGCCCCTGATGCCACTGCTTGTTGTGTAGTGAAACAGCTCCCCGTCAGGTACCTCTCGGCCCCAAGCAATGCCAAAGACTTTCTCTTCGAAGGTCTTTAGTCGATCTTTGAATTCTTCGAGATCAATCACCGGTGTACCAACTGGTTATTCGGACTGAAATATCAGCTTCTGCGGGGCGAGGGGGGCCGGCCCTAGTGCTCATGTCTGTTCTGCAGAAGTCTTGACTTCTCTTGCCGGAAGGGCGAGGCGGGGGTCGGCAGGCGGTGGGTCGAGGAGGGTCTGGTAGTCCCCTTGTTGATTCTCAGTCCTGTTGCAATGTGGAAACTCAGCGTTAGAGGTACCGCCATTCTCCACCCACTACCCTTCGGATTCACCCTCAAGCCTCGAATCGAGAATGCGGAGAAGATGGCTGGCGAGAACGATAATCTCGGCCGCCACTTCGGCATCGATTTGGACATGTCGGTGGCTTGAGGGATTTTTGTACGATCCGATCGCACCAGCGAATAGATCGGACAGTGCCTGGCGCTCCGCCGGCAGAGCTTGTCCCTCAGTGAGCGGACTGTCTCCGAATGGAAGGCCTTTCTCATCAAATCCACTCCGTAGTCGCTATCATCAAAGCCACCTGCTTCCCTCACTACGACTTCGACTTCCTTAAAAGCCTGGAATACGGCGGTGTCATACTCACCTCTGATGAAAGCCGACCAGCATTTTTCGGCGATCACAGGATGAAGTTGACCCTTGGGGAGTACATTTCTTTTTTCGATAACTCTCAACGTCAACGTGACCGGTAAACTGCCGACCTCTGCGCGTAACAAAGACCCAGTCCCCAGACGTGTCACCCGGTTGAGGTGCGATGAGTCCATCTCGCAAGAGCCACATCCAGGCTTCAGTCAGCGCTTTCGCAACGTCTTCGCGAACCTCTTGTGGATACTCAGCGAGATTGCTGTCGAGGGTAAAGTTGTATCGGTTATGTAAACCTTCCTCAGTTCGATCGTCGTTTAGAAATTCGAGTACATAGCCAGCCAATTCCTCAGGTTCAAAGGACAGAATAAACTCATGATCTGGAAGGAATGTGTAAAACAACATGCTTGTTACTTCATCAGCTCGCTCGGCCATTCTACCGAAGTCTTGGTCCACTACTGACTCGTGAACTGTTGACATTATTCTTCAATAGCTACGCCCCCGTGTCGTCTGATTTTTTCAAGGATCTCCTCTTCCCAAGCAAGAGTCTTCGCCTTATCTCTTAGAACCAGCATTTTGAACTCGCTGGTACCGCCAAATCGATCGAAACGTCCCCACCGTTGTTCGAATGTGACCGGATCACTAGGGAGGTCGTAGTTGATACATTCATCAACGTACTCCAGTGTAACGCCCTCGAGCTCCACATCTGTAGTTACTAATAACTCCCCAAGGTCGCGGAAAGCTTCAATCCTGTTGTTACGTTCCGATTCATCCAACGATCCCGTCATGACGTACACCCGAACACCAATTCCCTCCAAGCTAGAACTGAGGTACTGTGCGGTACTAACGAAGGAGCTCCAGATACAGAGGTGAGGGGCTTCCGTGGTATTGAATCGTTCCTTTAGATAGGAAATCAGAACCTCAAGTTTTGAATCTGCCGTCACCTCGTCGATCTGTTCCAACAAGGACTCAAGCGTAGAGAATAAGGCCAGAAAGTCCGGTATTTCCACAACCGAATCATCACTCATCTCCTCGGAAACATCGATCTCATCGGTAACCTTTCCTAAACGCCGATAGACTTCCTTCAAATCCTCACTCGATAAGGGCATTCCATGGGCCAGTTTGTTCCTAATCGGTTTCCAGGCGTCCCTCAATCTACGCAAGCTCGTTTCCGTGTTGTATATGCTCGAAGAAGCAAACCTCATGAGCAGGCGAGCCGTCGGTTTGTCGGCTAATGATCTAGCGAATGCGCTCAAATCGCCAAGGAAGACGCGTTCCTCAGTAGCTCTCTCGTACATCAGGAATGCAAGCTTCCTCTCCCGAGCTTGAAAGAGTTTATTTCCTTCCCAGTCCAGAACATCCCGCAGATTGACCGCTCTTCTCTGCAAACCTTGCATACTCGGAAAGGGTAAAGACGAAAGCAACAAAACACGTCGAATCCTGCCCGATTCGGTTAATCGATCGAAAACGGCACGGCGCTTTCTCCTTAACAGATGACTTTCGTCTACTACCAGCAGATCCCACTCTACTCCGCTCAGGTTTTCCGCCATATCCTCACGCTTGGCCAAATCCATGCTCATCAGGATCACTGCTTTTTCAGGCCAAGGTGGTTCTCCCATAGGTGCCCTCGCCTCCAGGTCTAGAAACTCTTTACGAGTCACAATTAGCGGCTTTATCTGAGGAGACAACGATTCGATCTTGTATGCCCAGTGAGAAAGTAGAGTAGCAGGACTTAGCAGTAGAACGCGCTCAAAGGTCTCCACACTGATCACATAGGTAACGATGGCGGATCCAAGATGCGTCTTCCCTGCACCAACCGGTGCGACCAATTCCCAATTTGGTGGGCCGTCTGGCTTGAGGAAGTCCACAGCAAATTGCGCCTGATAAGGAAGAAGTCCTCTATCTCGAAAGTATTCTAAAGTCAGTTTTTCAGGCATCTTTCTTGCTCGCTTCCACCATACGGATTCTCGTCAAGAGCCAATCTCGACAATCTCGGAGGAGATCGTACTCTTCGGCGGTCAGTTCTCTCCTGAAGTGGAATACGTCGTTCCTCAGTTCAGGGAGCGGTTTCAACTTTGTGTTAACCAGGTTCGGCGTACCCCCAAAGGCATCACTGAATTTGCACCAGATGTCCTGGTATCTGAGAAGCATTACATAGTCATGAAATGTCATCTCTTCGACGGAAGCGGGCAAACTGCGACCGGTTGCTTTAGAGTGTTTACCCAAGGTAATCTTGACGCACTCAAGAAATTCATCCTCAGTGACAGAAGCTCGGATCAGTTCCCTTATTGCCAGCTCAATCTCTCTGAGAAGCACGTAAGGGCTTGCTACACGGTAGAAGTACTTAAGAGCGTCGAATGAGGTGACGACTCCCTGGAGCCGCGTTTCATTCCCGACAAGGACCGCGTCCTTCAGACCAAACTCTTCAAACAACACTCTGAGTTCGTCCGTAATTCGTGCGAATTTCAGGTCCTCCAGAAACTCTTCGACCGGAAGGACTAGAGGGTCACGCTCCTTTTCAGGTAGCTTGCTCAGTCTCTGAGTGAGGGATCGATACGAGAAAACACCCAGCACTTCATTACCTTGTACGACCGGGACCTGGCTGAAGTTGTATTTTCGCATCAGTTGAAGGGCTTCCCTAACCTTTGTTGTAGGGGGAACGGTCTTGATTTCCTGCTCGTCCGGGAGGACCTGCTTAACTAAGTGAAATAGGTCTCGCAGTGACCTTTCCTTCACTTCACGACCTCCAGGGGTGGGTGGGCGACGCGGGGGTCAACGGGGGGTGGGTCGAGCAGGGTTTGATAGGGTTGGCCGGTGTCGATGGCGTGTTGCATGTGATCGTAGATTTCGAGGATCACACGCTTGGTACGGTATTCGCCATAGGCTTGCTCGTCTTTGCGTTTCACGATCGGGAAGGTTTCCATGATGTAGTTGACATCCTCTCTACCTATACCGTAGAGCCGGAAGTAAGCAGCGTCGAGCTCAGAACGGATGAGGAAACGACGCGTCTCGTCCCAGATGAACGGTGGGCCACTGTAGCCGCAGTCCTTCGCGAAGGGCTCCAGGTCCCAGGCAGTGTAACAAAGCTCAATTACGCGAGTCGTTACCCATGGAAGCAGCTGTGTCCGCCGATCCCATGCGGCTTGATTCTCAAAGGTATCTGGTGGGAGCACCGCCATCTGGTTCATGATGTAGTCTGACAGATGGAGGCCGCCGACGAACTGCCGAACATAATAGTCGAACACGAAGGAGCCGAAGTTGGCGAGCAAGCAAGTTGCACGACACGGATCATGCTTGAGCTTCGAGAGAACACGCAACGAGAAGGTTGGTGCAGACCATGGGACCACAGTTCCGATTACCGTCCGCTCGTTTGTGACGCTGCAGACATCCATGTAGGCGAACAGCCACGAATGCGGCCAGTTCGGTAATTGTTCGATCACAGAACTTTCTTCAACCCAAGCTCGGGCTACTGCAAGGCGATTCGGATCGGTGAGCTCGTCAGCAGGCACTGCCCTCGCTCGACCGCTGCGTTGCCCTGTAGCGACTGTGTAGGCATCGGCAAGTCGATGATGAAACAAGTAGATCATCTTCCCTTCGTAAAGCCGAAGGAATCGGAGGTCGCCAGCTACGTAGTCCCCTCTCTCATTTAGTTTGTACTGTCCTTTGAATTCCCCTCCCTCTTTCAGCAAATCACCGCGTGCGTTGATATCGATGATCCGACGGATCTCATGTCCCCAGCTGTTAGTGATCATGTCGGGAGTCTTCCACGCCGGGACGCGTCCTCGAATCGTTTTGCACAAGTTGGCATCCCTTCGGCTGCGAAAGATGGGACAGGTGCGTGTGTTGGGGTTGAGAAGCTCAAGGTCTTGGGAGGTCAAACTAAAGTGGCGCTCGCGGTCACTAAGGTCGGCTACAGAGAGCGCAAAGAAGACAAACTCAGCACCTTCGATTGCGGGCCGCGTCGGACTGGTGAGGGTGAGGAGACAAAACTTCATCCGACTATCCACTGCGGGAAAGAGTTTGTGGCGGTTTTCGAAGTCATAAAGACTCACCAGCGAGCGTGACTCCATCAGGTTCTGGAAAAAGAACTTGGTGGTGTCGTCCGTTGCTATCCCAGAAGGGACTATGCAACCCACGCGTCCCACGGGACTGAGCAGAAGTCGCTTCGTCTCGGCAAAGATTGAATAAGTGTTAACATCACCGCGCCCGCAAAGCGGATACCGGCCAGATGAACGGACCAAGTGGCTTCCCCCCTCGGAATGGCGCCGCGCTTCCTGAAACTCCTTGAAAAGCGCTAGATCTTCGGAAGCGAGGGCCTGGATCAGTCGCCTTCGGGCTGCAGCATTTGGAGCGTTCGCAATGCCCTCATGCCGCGAGGCAAACCACTCCTTTTCCTGGAGCTTGATACGCTCCCAAGGTGGATTGCCCAAGACGACGTCAAACCCTCCACTCCAGGCCACCTGCTCATTCTCTGCTGTTTCGCTGTCCTTGGCGACCCGAAACACTTCCGGAAAGGCGAGATGCCAGTGGAAGAAGCTATACTGCTGGCCAAGTCTCTTGATCTCTTCGATAGTGCTGTGCGGAATCTGACTCGGGTCGGCTTGGACCGTCCGAAAGACATCCTCGGTTACTACTTCCGGGGAATGCTTGGTCTTCCTCCACACAAAAGCTGCACACCAAGCGTCGGCAATTAGTCTGGCGTGCTGATACTCTGCAGATTCGGCAAGCTTGTAGTAACGCTCTTGTTTTTCATGGACTGCCTCTATCGAAACGTCATCCAGTTGATCAAGGGTCCTGAATTTATCCGAGAGACTGCCGTAAGTTGCAGTTCTCTCAGCCGCCATTTCCATCCACATCGTCCGCTGACCCTTTCGCTCCTGCTTGTTGCGCCTTCTCAGTGCCGAGGCATGGCTCTTGTCATCGCCTTCAATCGGCTTGAATGCACCGTCCGGGATCCCCTCAGCCAGCAATTTCGGCGTCGTCCCTAGCAGGCTGTTGCCACACTGGATCTTGTGATCCAGGAACGACAGGGGTTTTCCGGGGTCAATGGCTTCCATCCACAGGGCGACCTTGCATAGCTCCACCGCCATGGGATTGACGTCTACGCCATAGATGCAGTGGCCTATCACATCCCTGAGTGCAGTTCTGCTGGCTTCGGGCGAAGGTTCCTCATCTCCGGTTCTCACAGCCGCCAATCGCTTTGCGATCCGATGTGCTGCGGCGATCAAAAAATGACCGCTTCCGCAGGCTGGATCGCAGATCTTGAGCGAAAGGATCGATCGTTCAGGCTCCGGCTTTCGGGCCGCTTCGTCCAAAACGGGATCCAGGGCAGAGTCGAGCAGGCAATTGACCAGACTCGAGGGGGTGTAGTAGCTCCCGGTGGTCTTTCGCTCGTGGCCACTCACGGTGGTGAATTCGAATGTCCCTGCGTCAGCGTTGACTTCAGGCTCCAACTCCAGCAGCGACTCGTAGACGCTTCCGAACTCTTCCGAACCCAGGTTCTTGTAGTCGACCGGCCGCAAGATCCCTTGATCGGAAGTGAAAGCCAAAGCTCGGATAGCGTCCAGCAGATCGTGATTGGCAATCTGGCACCCCTTAAGATTTTCAATGGCGTGGGGAGAGAAAAGGAAGCTTCCCAGAGAGGGCAGCCCCAGCTCGGGACAACCTTCTTCGGCCAACTTGCCCATCACGATCTTCAGGCTCTCGTATAGATCCGCATGCCGGCTTCCACGCAGCCGCTCGGCCAAGCGGCGCAGTCTGGTGGTGGAGTAGTAGTTGTAGTAACGGTCTCGGGCTTCAATGTCGGCTTCCGAGTGTAAGAGAACTCCAAAGCCGGGACGCTGTTCCCGATCTTCGGCTACAAACAAAAAGAGCAGCCGATAGACCAGCCGCAGCAGCTGGCGATAGTAGTCCTGTTTTGTGAGGCTCCCCTGTTGAAGTCTGTCTCGAAGCAACTGGTTGGCCGGATGGGAGAGAAAGCCTCTGCCGAGGGCCTTGATCGCGTCCTCCACCCCGTCTCGGAGCTGATCCAGTGCCCTCGTTCCTTGCTGGTGTGCAACTTGAGACCACTTCTCCAGCCAGCACTGCTCAGGTCGGTCTCCTTCCACCCTCGACTGATGACACAGCAGCCATAGCAGGACAAAGTCCGAATACGCCTCGGCTTGCATCATGGCTTCCACATCAAACTCCACATAGGCCTGGCGGGTGAGGCTCAAGTTGTCCCGCAAAATTCGAAGCTTGAGGCCATTGGAGAGAAAGGCCCAGAGGTGGTCCTCGGAGCGATTCAAAAACTCCTGAACCAGGGAGTGTGGACTGCTGCGGGCAGCACCAGCTACACTGGTCATACGACGGTCCAGATCGACTCGAAAGCCCACCAGGTGAATGGGGATCTTCTGCCAGCAGTGGGAAATGGGGTAGCTCTTCCCTTCGATGTCTGCAGCCCGCTCGGTCTGCAGGCGCCCATAGCCCAGCTCCTGAAACAGCGGCAGCAGCCAGCGCTCACGGGTGACAGTCGTGCCGATGTCGCTGCCAGGAAGCTTCCCAGCAGTGGATTGAAATGAAGCCCAACATCCCTGCAGACGGTTCCAGGCCCGGTTAGCGGCCTCGTTCAGTCGCTCACCTGGCGTGAGGTGATAGTCCCCGGGCTTGAGTCCTTCCAGATCCCCGTCTCCGTCGGCCACCCGCTGCAACAGATCAGGCGGTAGGATGGCTCCTTGAGTCTGGATGGTCGTGAAGGCCTGACGGCGACGAACTTGCATCGACTAGGCGCCTCCAGCGGGAAGAAAGACGTATACCCCAATAAGATCGGCTGGAAGTTTGGGCTCCACCTTGTATCGAATCCCTTTGATCTGGGCCGCTTTTCGCACGCGCTGGTGAGCCTCGAGGAGATCTTGGCCTCTTTTGTGGGCTACTTCCTCTATACGCGGTTCCAAACATGAGTACTCGTCGAGGATATTCCGGACCGTTTGCCTAGCCTGCTCGGGATAGATATTGGCAGCAGGTTCAAGCTCTAGCAGACCTTCAATCTCATTGTCATCCAGCCAGACGGCATTTTGTGGCGACCCTTGGAAGGCCAGCATTTGGCAGTCTTCCGCCAGAAGCTGCCTCTCACCGCCCTTCTCAATTGTGAGGATGTGGAATCGAAAACGAACGAGCAACAGCGTCGTTCGTTTGCTAACTCCGTGGGTTCGCAAGGCACCGCAGCGGTGGGCTGCAGATTCAATCTGCGGATCGAGCGCCGTATCCAATACGTAGGTTGCCAAACCTTCGACAATGGGATGAGTTCGGGTAAGATAGATCTCCTCGTCCTTGACGGGCTTCTCAAAACGCGCTGTTATTTTTCGTTCCCCATCAAGCAAGTCCCTCAGAGGGCGTGGAGACTCATCGAGATCGATCTTTAAGGTTTGATCCCCTGATACCAGTCCCTTGTGAGCCCGAAATCCAGTTTTGACGAATCGGGCGACATCTATGCTGGATCCGATGGCGGAACGGACCGCCTCGAGTTCACTGGCGACTTCTTCGGCTTTGATGGTCTGCTGTGCGAACATGGTGCGAGAAAGTTTTTCGCGTTCGGCCGACTTCTCCCACTCGGAGTGAATCTTATTCTTTTCGGGCTCGAAGGCATCTTCGAAAAGCTTGAGCTGATCGTCAAAGCGCCCGGATCGTTCCCGCAGGAGTAGACCTTCAAAAATCGCTTCAATGACATCCTCGCTTTTCACCGGCACGGGGACCGAGATGCCAAGAGAGGTGCGAATTCTGTGGTGTTTTCTCAAGAGAACATCCAGAACAATCCCATCGATCTGATTGTCGATCCCGTAATAAGTCAGGATCCGAACGGTCTTTGACGGCTGACCGTAGCGATCGGCGCGTCCTTCTCTCTGCTCGTGGCGAGTAGGATTCCAGGAGAGATCATAGTGCATCACGGCATCAAAGTGGTCCTGTAGATTGATGCCCTCGCTCAGACAATCCGTACAAACCAACACATACTTTTTGGATTCCGCCTTAGAGAGTGCCAAAATGCGCTCTTTTCGCTCCGCAGGCGGAAGCAGTCCTGTGACGGCGGCCACTTCCACCTTCCCCTTGAGACGTCTCCGAAGCTCCGCAGCCACGTACTCCGCCGTGGGGATGAAACGGCAGAATACGATGGGATGAAACCCTTCGTCGACCAAGTTCTGGACGAGTGTGACTGCCTTTTTGAGCTTGTTGTCTTCAGCTCCTTTCAGGGAATCGGCCACGCGAGCCATTTCCAAAAGTCGCCTTCGAAGTCTTCGGTCTTCATCTGAGTCCTCACCCGGATTGCTTCCAGGAGCTACGTCGGCACCTTCCATCGACTCGACCTGATCAATATCGAGAATGGTCCGCCGACCGATCTCATCCGCATCTTCCGGGCTGTCCGCCTCGCTAGTGGCGGCTCGATTGCGCAAGGTCTCGGCGGCGGCCGCCGGACAGCTGGCAAGAGAGCGAAGAAGGGCGAGGGCTGACCACCAGCGTACTCGCTGGCGAAATCGATCGGTTTGTTGGTCCAGAACGCTCTCACGAGCAAAGTCGAGAACCCTTTCAAAAAGTTTTTTGTACTGAGGGGAGAGTTTGTAGTTTTCTTCCTTCGACTCTCGTTCCGGGAAGGGCGTGTCGGTGTTCAAAAAATGCACGATGTCGCCACGGCGCCGCTGGACCAGATGCTGGGCCAGCCGCCTTCGGTGGCGTTCGTTTTCCGGTCCAGTGAGATCGGGCGGCAAATTGGCGAAGTCCACACGTAGAAAAGACAGCAAGGAGCGGAAGGCATCTTCTTTGCCGCTGTGAGGGGTAGCGGTCACCAGCATGAGATGTCGATCCTCACGAGCTGCCAGACCTTTCAGCAGCTGATGTCGCTGGTGTCGGCTGCCGCGGTTGGTTCCGGCAAAGGCAAAAGTATGGGCTTCATCGATAATCACCATTTCAGGGCAGGAGCGTAGGAACTCATCCCGGCGCCGATCTGCCTTGATGTAATCGGTTGAGACAATTAGATAGGGGAACACATCAAAGACCGATTGGTCGATTCGGTGCCGGCGCTGCTCCAATCGCCTGGCCGTGCTGGGCAACAAAACAGGTGCGTCGAGATGGAACTTCTGCTTCAGCTCGTCTTGCCACTGCTCGGCGAGTTGGGGAGGGCATAGCACAACGAATCTTTCGACTTCGCCTCGATCGAGCAACTCACGAAGCAGCAGACAAGCTTCGATAGTTTTTCCAATACCCACATCATCGGCAATCAAAAGACGAATAGGGTCTAACTTCAGACCCACTAGGAGAGGGACGAGTTGATAGGGCCGTGGTTCGACGGCGATGCGACCGAAGGAGCGAAAAGGACCGGCACTGGACCGAAAACTCAGCCTGACCGCATCCCGGAGCAGTTGACAGGACCGATGATCTCCGACCTGCACCGGGTCTGGGAGATCAAAGCTGGCCGGCTCGACTGTTTCGAGTGGAAGATAGATCCCGGTGATTTCCTGGCTGGTGCCGGCGAGAGGTTGAACCATCAAGAGCTCCTCGCTCGATTCCGGAAGTACGACCCATTCTCTGCCGCGTGCTCTGACCAGGGATCCGACTGCAAAACTCATGATTGTTTCCCGAAGATGTGTGGATAGTTCGAGATAATGGACTCCCAATCGTCCTTATGCCCGAAACGAATCACGGTGAAGCCAGTGTCCGCGAGACATTCCATCTGCTCTGCATCGCGCTGTTGTCGTTCAGGATATTCGTGGTGCGGTCCATCGACGTAGACAACGGTCATGCAATTTTCGTAGAGAAAGTCGGGGCGCGTTTGGCAGGCTTCAATCAGGTGTTGGGCCTTTGAGGGGAGCCGGTAGCCTTTATCGTGAACATATTTTAACCAGTTCCTCTCGAGAGCGGAGTCTGTCAGGTTCAGAAGCTGCTGGTAGTGCTCGGCCGGGGATGTATCCGTGGGAGATGCCTGCACCGTGGCATCCCTCAGCTGGAGCAGCAGATCCCGAATCATCTTTCGATCGAGTAATTTGTGATCTCTTTGGTTGACGTAACTCAGCAGGCAGTCGTAGCAAGCCGCTTCACAGTCTTCAGTGGCCCGGGGCGCTCTTTTGAGATCATCACCCGTGTCAGCGTCGAAGTGACACAGCTCAAGGGCCTTGCGAGCGACATTGGATAGGGCTTTTGGGTCGTCCAGCAGATGGCGTAGGACTCCGGCTCCGCCCTCGGCTGACTCGTAGAAGAGAAGAAGGTTGCGAGTGTCTCGGTGTGGAAGAGGTTCAGCAGCCAGTTCACGATCCTCAAGCTGATAAACCACCTGAAGGGCATTCTTGATAGCAGCCTGAAGGGAAGCCATGACGTTTTCGTCCAGCTTTTGACTGGGTTTAAATAGGAGACTATTCTTGCGGTCTTCCACAAATGGAATCACTCTCAACGTGTGCTGCCCGTAGGGATCGTCCCGGTCATCCTCAATGGCCTGCGGATCCCTTTGCCAATAACCATTATCGATGTCCAGCACAAAGCCGAGCTGCTGCCGATTCTCCCGCCGCAGCCAGCCAAGATTAATGCGCCATAAGGTTGCCGCATGTCCATAGGAGATCCGGGCTATTGGTGAATCACCATTTTGGACTATCCCTTCACGGCAGGAGAGCCGGCCGTCGATCAGGGCGAACCGTATGCCTGTTCGAATATCATAGCCAAGACGCAAGCGCTCGTCCTCATCGCAACTGATGTTGTCTCGTCGACGAGTGGAGACATTCTGTAGCCTGAAGAGCTGGCTTAGAGGGATGTCCAGAGTAGCCCCACAACGCTCGCAGAGATCTAGTCCCTCATCATCCAACATGGGGTGAAGGTAACCACAGGTGTGGCACTGTTTGGCGCGGTTGGTGGTGAAGTCTCGTTCCTCTTCCTGAATTGGCAGAATGACTTTGTTAATGATGTAGCGCGATCCCTCGTGGTAGACAAAGGCCCTGGGGCCGAACTCCGAAATTGCGAGGAAGCGCGGCCGAGACAGGAACTCGTCTTGGCCGGTTCTTCTGCGCCGGGCTGGGATATAAGCCGAAAGGGGAAGCCTCGGAAAGCTGTATCCAGCCAAGAACCCTTCACTAGCGAAATAGCGGTAACTGTAGAAATCAGATTGGATGATGTTCTGGCCTTGGGTGAGTAACTCCAGCTGACTCTCGGCCTCCGACCGGAGCCCTCTGGCACGTTTTCGTTCGTGGTGACTTCGCGAGGCGTCTCCGATAATACCGTGCTGCCTGTCGCGCTGAGATCGAGCCGCTTGATAGAGGCTTCTCCAGCGATTACATGCACTGTCAAAAGTTAGTGGGGCTCGTGAAATGACGGTATCGAGCCAGTCGTTCGTGTACCAGTCGACGCCTCTCAGGTGATCCTCGATGCTGGACAAGACACGGCTGGCTCTTTCAAGTGCCCTGGACCGAGCGGTCGGAGAATTGATGTCGTTTTGGACCGAATCCAAGAGTTTCATACTGGGCAGCTCACCCGATAGATCTAGAATGTCTCTGAGAGAAGTACCCAAGCTTACTCCCGTTTCGGCAAGCCAGATGGCTTGGATATGAGCACGGACTAAGTCCTCATTTGCCAACTCGAGACGAGGAGGAGTGACGGCGCCCATGGCCATGTGTTCGGGCCGTTTGAAGAAGTACTGGTCATGAGGACTTCCAGTGGAGCAATAGGTGAAGACCAGGGCAGGCTGGCCACTTCTGCCGGCGCGGCCGCTTCTTTGCGCATAGTTGGCCGGCGTAGGTGGTACGTTGCGCATGTTGACCACGTTGAGTTCGGAAATATCCACGCCGAGTTCCATGGTCGGCGAGCAGTAAAGAATCGGAAGGCGTGCTTCTCGAAACCGCTCCTCTCTTTCTTCCCGGATTTCGTACGGGACTTGAGCTGTGTGCTCGCGAGCTTCGATCCCTTTTAACTCCCCTGCGACATTGCGATAAAAATCGACAAAAAAAGTATTGGTCCGGATTCCCTCCTCGGGCAGATCGGGCATACGAATGGGATCGTGAAAACCTTTGGTCCCGTCTCCAACAACCCACTGCATGCCATCAGCCAGTAGCTGATAGCCGGGGACATCATCTTCGTCACGAGGCTCAAGCTGTACCCTGACCAACCCAGCTTGCTGCAGGGCACTGAGCAGCTCGACGATAATGGTTTCTGTCTCCTTCAACTTGATCTTATCTGGATAGTCCTCAAACGTACCGGGACGTCTGAGGTAGAGCCCGAAACCTCCACGCGGTGAAAGATAAAGAAATCCCCTGTGATCTCCCCGCCTCTGTGATCTCGGAAGCAGGATCCGGGATGTCTCCATCTTTTCACTTTCGTCCAAGGACCAAGGCTCCTTGAGGCGCTGGTCGCTTTGCTGCTGGAGCCGTTCCTGAAAATCTGCATCGAGATAATTCACCCCGATAGCGAGTTCGCGTCGCATATAGTCGAGAAGCACTTCAGCCACTTTCGCTCGCGTTTCGGGCTTTGCCTGGGCCAGAGCGGAGTGGCAGTTTTGCCAGATATCTTCGGCTTGGCTAAGTTCTTCGAGTGATCCGTATTTGATTTCGAGCAAGCCACACTGTTCTAGATTGGGTGATGTCACGCGCCAACCTCGTCTTAAGTCGCGGTAAAGCCGATAACCTAGTAGGTTTTTGAAGGCCTCGTCTGTATTACGTCGACCCTGAAACCGATTATCAGTTGGATCCTGTGCGTACAATTCAAACGGAAGTTTGAGGGCTGCGAAAACCTTCTGGGTCAACTCATCATGGCTAAGACCACTCTCACCAGCTTCCAGGGCTGCCCGATAAAGACCAGCTCGCAAGATACCGATTTCAATGAAGTCATTGAAATGACCAGCCTGAAGGGAAGCATCCTGGCGGTTATCGGTGAAGCTCAGCAGCTTTTTAGCTTTTTCAGGGAGGTCAAATTCGGACATGGTGAGATTTCGAATGGTCGATAGACTCAGCAGAGTGGTTGCTGTGCTCCGACCGCCCAAACCCAAAGAACTTAATTTTCCATAGTCGGATCTCTGCCGAAAATCGTAGGAGACTCCGCAATTGAGACAAAACCTGAATGGAGCCGAGATGTACTGACAGGTGAGACCGTCCGGGCCCTCGATTCCATCAGGGAGGATATTGCGAGTTCTAGGTAGGTGCTTTCTTCGGTTGCTCCGGATCGAGATTCTTCCATCGTGTTCCTCCAACCAGTCGTCCGGTAATCTGTCTTGGATCTGACCCGAATCGTCGGGCCAAGGATTGGTCGAGCTGAAGTAGAGAAATCCGGCCTCGCTTGCATGGTCACGAGCCTGATCGGAAAGTTCTCGGATTTCATAGTAGTTCTGGTCCCCGTCAGGTTTAACAAACCGTACACAGTAGTATTCCTGACCACATTCCCGGCAAAAGACCAAAGGAAGCAGAATCTTGCTGCGGTCACCGGGAACAAATTGCTGGCCATGAACTGTAACGTAACGGGATTCCTCCGGCTCAAGTGAAGCGTAGACGGTGTCTCCTCGACTGATGAATTGGTGTAGACGGAATGCGAAGGGAGCAAAGCCGCTATCCGGATTGGGTTGACAGCGGTAGCTGGACAGAAGTCCTTCCTCGATCGTTTTCGCCGCTCTGGTTTTGCTGAACCCAGTTCCCTCAGTGAGTAAATTGGCGGCTCCCTGATCGCCGGTGAGGGTCTTGGGTGAAGTACGAACAAGCCGTCCGCTCTGGTCGGTCGTAACGCCAAAGGTTGTCTCCAACCAAATGGAAAGCGGATCAGTCGAGAAGGAATCGTAGTCTTCAGGTGGTTTTCGGCTTTCGTCACTCAAACGTTTCGTCAGTTCCGAAATGAATTCAGGGTCATCCAGCGGTCGGTCAGGTGTGGAACGGCGAAGCGTCTCTCCAATGACATTTTCTGGTTTGACCTCGACTCCAAACAGCGTGGAAGCAATCGAAGCCACCTGCTTCTGCTGTTCCTCCAGGGTACCCCCTCCCGCCACTGTGGCTGAGGTCCCAACATACTGGAGGTTTTTTGCTGAGGTAGCCTCCTGGACGCGGCGAGCGAGTAGCGCCACATCTGCCCCCTGACGGCCACGGTAAGTGTGAAGCTCATCCAAGACCAGGAACTGAAGGTCTCTCGACGCTCGGACCAGTTTTTTCTCGCCAGGTCGGGTCAGGATCAACTCCAACATGACAAAGTTGGTGAGGAGAATATCTGGTGGGTTGGCAATAATAGCGATCTTTTCCTCGTCCTTCTCCTGTCCCGTATAGCGCTTGAAGGTTACCGGACCCTTTTTGTTGGGGTAACCGAGATTAATGAACTTCTCAAGCTCGCCCATCTGACTGTTCGCCAGGGCGTTCATGGGGTAGACGATGATGGCCTGAATCCCTTTACCAGGTCCGTTCTGGAGGACATAGTCGACGATAGGGACAATGTAGGCAAGACTCTTCCCAGAGCCCGTTCCCGTCGTCAGCACGTAACTTGCACCCGTCTGTGCCACCCGGATCGCATCCTCCTGATGTTTGTGAAGACGTAAGGAATTTCCGGTGCCGTCTTTGTCCTTTTGTGTACGGAAGATGCGGTTGCACTCAGGATGGAGTAAACCTTCTTGGACCAGCTCGTCGATGGTCTTGCCTGGCTCAAAGGCAGGGCTCATCTGAATGAGCGGGTCGGGCCAGAGCAGGCCGCGTTTCAGGCTGTCCTCCACATATTGATTAATGCGCTGATCTCGGATAGTGATGAAACTGGAGATGTAAGAAGCGTAGTCCTCAATGAGGCGATTTCGAAGGTCAAAGACATTCATAAGATGTTGTCGACCTATAATTAACAAGGATGTCAACGTCTGAACGCGTTTTCAAGCGATTTTAGTACATTCTGTTTGTGGTTGTTCACAAGTGTGGTTTGGTTATCCAAATCTAAAGGGGCCGATTCGAAAAGACTTCTGTCACCTACTCATTAATCTCATTCTCTCATGCACCAGCCATATACTATACAAACTTCCAGTCCAGCAGCTTCAGGGTGACTTAAGCGAAAGGTTTGGGAAACCCTTACCGAGAGCTTCGACAACTGTCTCTTCATCGACCTCCTATTTAAGGAGCGGAATCGTGCCTATACCAAGGGTCCGTAGCGGTTTCGCTTGATGATACGTACAGGAGATGCGAACAGGATTGCACCTCTCCGTTTAGGGCTCGGGAAAGGATGGAACAATACCGAGTTTTTTGAGAAGGTGTTGGGCTCGTTCAAAGGCATCTCTTTGAAGCAACTCTCTTTCCTCAGGATCCGCGGCCGCCTCAAAGTCGGCTACGAACTTGGGACCCAGGTCCTCTACCGTAGAGAATTTTTTCCCAATCTTTTCAAGGCCCTCGCGGACCAATCCATGGTCGACATAAGGCAGAAATTCCTCTACTAGGGCATCGAGACCACCCGGGTAATTCTTCAGAGAATAATAGATATCCCAGGCATCCTTTTCTTTCAGCCGATCACTGAGTGCCATTCCTTTCATTACCAGGAATGGAACCATCGAAGCCACACGCACACGAACGGTGTCCCTTCCACCTTCCGGAAGGTGTCCTTCCAGGATCACTTCGGTGTTGAGCTCAAAAGCCAGATCGCAGCCGCGTGCCTTTCGGGGACGCACATCTTGAATTCGCTGGGTCCGACGACTCTTTCCTGTGCCGTGGTACTCTCCGGCTAGCAGATCAACTTCCACAGTGACTTTCCGGCCTTTGATGATCAAGGAGCGGTAATAGATGAATGGCTGCTGCTTGTCTTGTTCATAGCCCCTCCCAATCAGGAGTCGGTGAATCGTTTTGTAACCTGCCTCGCCTAATGTTTGGTGGTTTAGCGCAAGATCAACATCCAGAGTTCCGACGTGCGGCTCTGTCTGCTCTCCCAACAGGAGTTCAGGAACCCAACCTCCTACTAGAACGATGTCATCGCGATATTCTCCCAGTAAATGGGTCAGTTCAATCAGTACGGATTTTGCAGCAGCCACGGCAGTGGCTGTGTAGTCAGTTCGTTTCATGCCCAAGTTGGCTTTATGACCTCGTCGAGGAGAAACTGTGCGGCTTCTTCGCCCCGGCCAGCCATATTCTTCAGATCGAGGTAAAGCTGAACAGAAGACACGATGGGGACTCCATCGACCTCTTCGGTCTGATGAAAGACTCCCTCGTCATAGGGAATCATCAGGTTTAAAGTCGCGCCACTGGAGACTTTCTTGAAATTCAGTTGAGAAGCAACCTTCTCGACATTTGCATTGAAATATGCTGTAACCAGTTTATAGCGAACGAAAGGTGCTGTCCTTGCAGCAGCTGAGAAACCTGTTAATGCAAACTGGACGCGTTGTCGACGACAAAAATCCGATAGCTGTTCTTCCGTCTCTGACACATCAGAAAGTGTGTAGAAAGAGGCTATATTGCTTTTTTGTATCTGGTACTGTGCTGCCCACTGCAGGAGCAATGCCTCAAGTCCGACGAGCTGAAGCCCATCACGGGCTTCTTGAATCCACTCACGTTCGACCAGCAACTCTTTCACCTTGGCCACAAGACCAAGACTCACGTCTGCCTCTTGGGCCAAGTCCTGCATTTTCCACCGTCGTTTGGTATTCAATAGCAGCACTCGGAGAATCCGAGATGACTTTGGAGAATAAAGTGATTGCAGCTCTCTTTTTTCACTGAAGGGGTTGGCTCGCCCCTCCTGGTGGACATAAACTTGATTAAAAACGAATCGACAGTTGCCCGCGAGATCAACGTATCCGACACCTTCCTGAGAGCAAATTTCCGCCGCAGTTGGTGAAATGTAGGGGGCAACTACCACTCCATAGGCATTGGGAAGCGATTCTTTATATCGAAGAATCTGGTTCACTGCCGCACGAATCCATCGGGGCTGGCCACTGTTCTTAACCTCAACTATTATTGTTTTCTGGCCCTTCGGGAGTTTTACCTTCAAGGTAAAGTCCGGCGTGACTCCCGGCATCATCGCCTTCTGGATAGACGATTCTAAAAGCTCCAGAAATGGCACTTCAGCTAAACACTTTTTGAGAGCTTCTTGAGCCCGTTCTTCAAAGCGATCTATTTTCATTATTTAAGCAAGTTTCACCGTACGGTGAAATATATTAATATAATGAAAATAAGATGTCAAGGGATCCACTGATTCGAGCAGGAACTTCGCACGCATGAGGCAAAGAGCTAAGAGAAACGTGGATTTGGGGTGGATTTTGAGAAAGAGGATATTTGCAAGGGGGATTAAGTAGTAGTGCAATGGGGGGAATTAGCGGTCCCACGCCTGGGTAGAGGAGAATTCAGAAAAGGTTCACGTCTAGAGAGACAATCCAAACAATACCTGTTGAGCTTTTCCGAACTGTAACTGCTACTGGTTTCCTAAAAAAGCGCCGAGAAGACTTGGAGTGAACAAATACATTCGCCGCGCCAGATTTAAGAACCCTCAAATTGCCCTTTTCCTTAAGATGAGTAGGTCTTGCCTTCCCCTTAACAATCTGTCGACTCGCTCACTTTCGGGTTCGGGTAGGTAGACCTTCACCAAGGCACTGGCGTCAAGGTAAAGAGGGCCGATCGGTCTAGAACCGGTCTTCACGCTCCTCCATGATCGTCTGCGAAAGTGGCGGGCGAAGGATGGGCATCTGTTTTCGAAAAGAGCCGTGGCTTCGAAACTTCTTGCCCTGCTGCTGCGGTGGCGGGCCGAGTCGTGCCACGGGCGTTCCGCGGTCCGTAATCACCACCTCCTGTCCGCTTTTTACCGCTTCTATCAGAGCGGATAGATTCTGCCGCGCCTCCCGAATGCCGGCTTTTTTCACAAGTCTATTGTGCTACAAGTAGCACAATGATTTCAAGTTCGTAAGCTTCCAGATCGATGGTAATCGTCTTAACCGCCATGCACTGATACCGCTACAGGTGCGCTACAGGGGCGCTGCAGGGGACGGGGGGCGCTGCAGGGGACGGTAATCTTTTCTCCTTGGTCGTCTTCGACCGCACAATTTTCTGTAAATATGCAGTTGGTCATTGTGGCAGAGAATGGTCGCCGTGGACTACAGCTAGTTCGATCGGCTGCATTACACTCTCACAGCTGAGTGACATCGACACAGTGTCCTATCTCTTGACGTGAACCAAGTGACCGTTTTGTCAACGCACGTTTACAGTTTCAAAACCCTTTATTGATTGAGAAGAACGTCAACCTGCTCAGGCATGCCGGCCATATAGTGGCATGTGCGGGCGCGGATACCAATATATAGTAAAGATGGGAATTGGCACGCTCTTTGCTTAAGGGCCGGACGTATCGGTAGTGAGGAGGTTTGAGCGACGAAAGTCGCCAAGGTTTTGCTCTTCTCTTTGGTTGGTGTATTGCTTGCCGATGCTTGACAGGCTCAAGTGCCTTAGTATCGGAAATGCCAAAGTTTTCTTGAAGATCAGCTTTACTCCTCGTGATAGTTGAAATTGCGAATTGCGATGGGCGAAAAAGGCATCAGAGATCCCTTAGCTGGTCTTAAGGTTGGACGGGGCATATCCATTTCCCCGCTAGTGAAGTCAAAAGACAAAGTCGCAGCCATTGTCACGAACATCTCCCACGCTAAAATCTTCTTAAAACTTCCGCGACGAATCTCACAGCTCCCTTTTCGCGAAGGAGAGCGAGTTCGGATCAACTACTGGGAAGAAGGGATTATCTATTGCTGGGACGCAGAAGTGGTCAAGATCACCAGCTCCAGGAAACAGCGGGTGGCAGTCTCGACACTCGGTGAAGGGATGACACTGCAGTGGAGGAATTCCGTTAGGGTTCGTGCATCGATTCCTTTCTCGTTCACCGTAGTTGACGCGGCTGAAAGTGGGCTCATCGGCGAGAAGGTGCTTAACACCAAGACCCAAGATATCAGTACGGGCGGATTGGCATTTCAAACCAGTCTTCTATTCAAAGCGGGGGACAAATTGGAGATAGACCTTCACCTGGCGTCACAACGAGTGAGCGCCTTCGGATGGGTCGTTCGATGTGAACTGCTCGAGCGCGACCCAAGACATATCAATTTAGTTGCTATCCAGTTCCTTCAGTTGAAAGAGAAA
>JALLOL010000020.1 GCA_027717875.1 Acidobacteria bacterium AH-259-L09
ATCCTGCAGGAAGTTTCACGCACCAGCGAGCCGATTATGGTGCTTAAGCACGGCAAGCCCTTGGTGTTCGTCTCGCCTGCACCCGACGCGGGCACGAAAGTGCCGCAAGAGGACCTGCTTGGCACTGTGGAAATTGTTGGGGACATTCTCGAACCCGTCATCGAAGCAGAGGCTTGGGAAGCAGAAAAAGGTAAATTATGAAATTGCTTCTAGACACCGATGTGCTGCTTAGCGCGTTTTATAAGGCAAGCGCAAGCTCGCAAGATTCTTGACTGTGTCGTACTCCGGGTCTTTGTGCACGAGTTGGGCATCCAGCAGCCTGGCCAGCCCGCAAATCCAGGCATCGGCCACGGACAACCGGGTAGTGGCCTTTATTCTAGCCGCTTCTTCCCTCCACAGTCGTGTGGATTCATTCAACTGCACTGGCCACACCTTGATCATCCGGATAACCTTCTGGGCCTCCGCCTGACCGTTTTTCCGTATTAGCAGATAGTGCAGCTCCATTAGAGCCATGAAGGGGAGATGCACGGTGGAATTTCTGCTGCTCTGTTTTTTCTGACCCTTGACAGCAACGATTCTCAGCACCGTATCGGCTCCCTCTTCATCGTTGAGCACCGTCAGAAGGGCCGAGGTGTCCAGCACGTAGGAGGGCACCTATATTTTCTTCCGTTTCTGCTCTTGCTTTCTCTGCCGCCCTCGCTCCGTAAGCAAACTCTGAGTCGTGGGACCGCGTCCTTTGAGGATCCCCCTAGTCGCCTGAACCGGGTCAGATGGAATGGGGTAGACTATGATAATTCCGTCCTTTATTTCCCATTCCAACTTCATCCGAGGTTCGATTTTCAGAGCCTCTCGAATCCGGCGAGGAATAACTGTCTGCCAGCGTACGGAAACGGTTGAGCGCATGATATTCCTCTATTTACAAGATGAAATCAGCAATCACAAGATTATTATGCCATCCCTTTGTTTTTGTGTCAAAGCCCGCAGACTTCCCCTTTGCGATTTGGGGCGAGAACCTATGAATAATCCGGGCTAATGTGATTTAATGTTGAGGAAACTCCACTTCATTTTCTGAAATTCGAGTAGTTGCGCTCTGGGATAAGTGAGTTATGGCGGTTTTCCAGTCGCGAGGGGACAAAAAGTGACAACTCCGCTCGTAATTGGGCTCAACGCCGCCATTGTGGCCGTCACGCAGGAAGTTCCGCGGATCTTAACGGTAAAACGTCCGGACCACTCTCTAGCGTTACCAGGAGAGATGGTCTCTGAAGACGGGGCATTCCTGGATGCTCTTCCTTTCGGTCCTTTAGACGCTCGTGCCGATCCCACCCTGGAACTAGGACTTCGAGGCTGGGTGCGGGAGCAAACCGGAATAGAGCTGGGTTATGTCGAACAGCTCTACACCTTTGGCGACCGCAATCGCGATCCGGAGGAGCATGGCGCGGGAGCACGGGTCATTTCCGTAGCCTATCTGGCCCTGGTGAGAGAGAGACAACTTTTCGGGGCCGCGGAGGCGAGCTGGCGTGATTGGTATGGGTACTTCCCCTGGGAAGATTGGCGCTTAACGCGCCCATCCATTATTGATCGGGAAATCGCACCGTCTCTTGCCCAGTGGGTGGCAGCAGCCAGCCATCCTGCGACTCGGCGCCGCTGCCAGGAGAGAGTCGACATCGCTTTCGGACTCAATGGTGCTGCCTGGGACGAAGAGCGAGTATTAGAACGCTATGAACTCCTGTATGAGGCGGGCTTCGTTGCCGAGAAGGCTCGTGACAGGATGCTGAGGACCAAGCTGCAGCCAGGAGCTCAAAACAGGCACAGTCCGTCTCCCTCACAAATGGAAACACCTTCTCTCGGCCGACCCATGGCGCTGGATCACCGTCGAATTCTGGCTACCGCACTGGGCCGGCTGCGGGGCAAAATCAAGTATCGGCCGGTGGTCTTTGAACTACTTTCTTCCACCTTTACCTTGCTTCAACTTCAGCGAGTCGTGGAAGCTCTTGCCGGAGTCCGGCTGCACAAGCAGAACTTTCGCCGACTCATCGAGAAAGGAGGCCTGGTGGAAAGAACCGGCCAGTTCGACCCAGAAACCGGTGGCCGACCAGCTGAACTCTTCCGCTTCCGCCGCGAAGTACTCCGGGAGCGCCTGGCCCCGGGCGTGGGTCTTCCGGGTGCCATCAGATCACTGGAATCATGAACAGAGGAGCAAGTAAGGCTTCAGTGACGCTGGGTGATGGTGGTTGGTAAGTTATTTTGGCCCACGGAAACACACGGAATCAGCTCTTTTCGTGTCATTCCGTGAGCCGAAATAACCGTCTACATCCAGCATCCCCCCACTGAAGCATTCGGAAAAAGAAGAGCAATAATAAAACCTTGACTTCGGCGGCGCTATGTAGATATACTCAGCCTTAGCATAAGGCGGATTGACAGGTCGGCAAAAGCCGGCCAATTCTTTTAATATGCTCCTTTATGCTCAGCTTGAGTATAAAGAGCAGGGAGTGTGTCAATGAGTACATTGCAGGGATCTGAGTTGTCTAGCGGGAGAGCTGGTCTTGCTTATACATCAGAGGTGGCACGGGCCACCGCGCCAATTTACGAACGCTTACATGGGGTCATCCCCCAGATAGAATGGCCTGTTCATGCTCCCCTTATTGCCGCCATTAACGAACTCAAGCGACTGCGCGACGCGATTATCCTGGCTCACAATTACCAGACGCCGGAAATCTTCCACGGCGTGGCTGACTTGACGGGTGACTCGCTGGCTCTGGCTCGACAAGCGGTGGACACTGATGCTGATGTGATCGTTCTTTGCGGTGTTCATTTCATGGCTGAGACGGCCAAATTAGTGAATCCGGAAAAAACCGTCCTTATCCCTGACTTCGAGGCGGGATGCTCGCTGGCCGCGTCCATTACCGCCGAGGATGTCCGTCTGCTGCGCCAGCGATATCCAGGAGTCCCGGTCGTGACCTATGTGAATACCTCCGCCGCAGTGAAGGCGGAATCAGATATATGCTGTACTTCGGCCAATGCCCTTAAGGTGGTGGAGTCGCTGGGCAGCGAGCAGGTTATCTTCTTACCGGACGAGTTTCTGGGCAACTACATTGCTTCACAGACAAAAGTAAAGGTGATCATTTGGAAGGGCCATTGCGAGGTACACGAGCGCTTCACGGCCGAGGATCTTCGCGTCTACCGGCAGCAGTACCCTGATATTCAAATCTTGGCCCATCCAGAGTGTCCTCCCGATGTCTTGGTTGAAGCGGACTTCATCGGATCCACTTCGGGCATGATTCGCCACGTTGGAGAAGAACGGCCCCAGCGCGTCGTCATGATCACAGAGTGCTCGATGAGCGATAATGTGGCCGTGGAGTATCCGGAAATTGAATTTATACGCCCCTGTAATCTCTGCCCTCACATGAAGAGAATCACCTTGCCTAAAATCCTCAGATCGCTGCAGGACTTGGAGTATAGGGTCGAGGTAGAACCCGAGGT
Source organism: Acidobacteria bacterium AH-259-L09 (assembly GCA_027717875.1). The sequence goes on from JALLOL010000020.1 coordinate 3,481, forward strand.
CGCTGATGGTGCCCGCCGCTCACTCGAACGAATGCTGGAAGTGGGACGCAGTTGACAATTGACAGAATCCAGAAGTCAGAATCCAGAATCCAGAAGCCCTCAAGAATAATCGTGCAGACAAGGAAAACTCGCGGCTCCAACCCCGCCTGCTTGCCGTTAATCTAATGCGGGAGGCCGACATAAGTTTTGAGTCTTCTGGATTCTGGATTCTGACTTCTGGATTCTGTCAACTGTCAGCTCTCTGTGGTCTGTTGTTTGTTGTCAGTTGTTAGTTGAGTCCCTCCTGCACTACCATTCGAAGGGAAGTAACCCGGGAGATCGCTATGAGAGCGCCGCCAGTCGGTGTACTGATAATGGCTTATGGAAGTGCGCCTTCACTGGATGATGAAGCCATATTTGGATATCTGCGACATATTCTCCAGTACTACCGCAAGACAGATCCCAAGCAGGAAGAATTTCAACACTTGAAGGAGCGCTACCAGGCCATAGGTGGTTCGCCTCTTTACAGCATTACCGAGAATATTATCCGGGCCGTCCAAAGTGCCTTTGCCCTGAGGTCTCCTGAGCGTTTTCGAGTCTACATGGCGATGAAACACTCGTCTCCCTTTATCGAGGACGTTGTTGGTCGAATGGCCCAGGACGGTGTAGAACAGGGCATTGCCGTAGCTTTGGCTCCATTTCGCTCTCGCTTGAGCACGGATGCATATTACCGGCTTGTTCGGGAAACAAACACCCGATTAGACAAGCCCATCTTGTGGTCTTTTGTAGAGGATTGGAATCTTCATCCTCTCTTCTTGCAGCTCTGGCAAAATCGGATTGAGGACGCGCTGCATCTGCATGATCAGAGTCCAGCACTGATTTTCACCAATCACAGCCTGCCTGCCCAAATTCGCGAGTGGAAAGATCCGTACCCTGATCAGTTTGAGGCGACAGCAAAGGCACTAGCGGAAAAATGTCATCTATCAAAGTGGACGCTCGCCTATCAGAGCGAAGGTGGCGGCAATCAACCCTGGCTTGGGCCGGACCTGGTGGCAGTGCTGCAAGAATGGAACGGTCGAGGGCATGAGAGGTTTTTAGTCGCTCCCATAGGGTTCCTGATGGATCATCTGGAAACCCTTTACGACTTAGATGTAGAGGCCCGGTCGGAAGCAACGGAGATGGGTATTGAACTTTCCCGCACGCGAATGCCCAATGATGACCCCCTGCTGGTGGCACTGTTGACTGATGTCATCGTGGGGGTCAGAGTGTGAAAATCCAATTTTTCCTGATCAAACAAATCGATAGGTTTTTTGAGTCCCCGGGAAAAATTGGATTTTCACGCTCTGACCCCTCCCTCCCCTATTCCCGGGATGCCGGCGTAATGGTTAGAGTCAGGCGCTCACCCTTCCGCATGACCACCATTTTCACTGCAACCCCCACTTTCAGGGCCTCGAGGGTGTAAGTGTAATCGTAGATGTTTTCAATCTTCTTGCCTGCCAGCTCAATAATAATATCACCACCCCGCACGCCGGCCTGCTCGGCGGGTCCTCGTTTGATCACGCCTGAAAGCTTGACACCTGTGACGTCGCTTTGTGAATAGTCGGGAACGGTCCCCAGGTAAGTACGCAAGTTGGCTCGTCTCATTGAGCTTTCAGGTTTTTCCATCTCGATATACTGGGGTGCATTCTTGCGAGTGAGCAGCGAACGGGTGATGAGCGCCATTAAACGAGCAACTTTTTCCGCACCCTCGTAGTTGATTTTGTCGGCGGCATCCCGGGGGGTGTGGTAGTCCTGGTGGGCCCCGGTAAACGCGCTCAGAATCGGGACGCCTTTCAGATAGAAGCTGGTTGCATCGGTAGGCAGGTAGCTGTCGTTCTGAATCACGATCGGCAGTCCCAGTGGAATGTTGTAGCGCTCGATCTCACCGAGCCAAATTGAACTCGAACCGACGCCTTGCAGGATAAGACTCTTTCTAAGGCGTCCAATCATGTCCAGGTTGAGGTAAGCAGCTACAGGCGGAGCCAACCCGGAGGTCTCCTTTTGCTTCGCCAGCAACTCGGTAAAGTAACTGGAACCCAACCGACCCTGCTCTTCTCCGGACCAGGCGGCCACAAGCAGGTCCCGTTTCATGGGAAGCTTGCCTTGGGTCTTTAGGTCCGCCAGGTATTGAGCGATCTCAAGTAATCCGCCCACACCAGAAGCATTGTCGTCTGCCCCGTAGTGAATCATGTCCTTCTCTTCTTCTCGAGCCAGGGATCCGGCACCCAAACCATGCCCCAAATGGTCGACGTGAGCTCCGACGACGATAACCTCTCCGCTGTCTTCAAGGGCCCTTAGCCTTGCCAATACGTTGCGTCCGATCCGCTTTTCTTGCTGAATATCGATTTTGATCTCAAGCTCAAGATCGAGGATTTGAAAGCCCATCACCGAGCCACCCTTGTCCAACTGATCCTGTAGATCCTGCAGATTCTTCCCGGAAGGTTTCAATAATTGTTGGGCAAGATCATCCGTGACCGAGATGGCGCCGATGCTGGTGCCGGCGACAGAGCCGTCGAAAGAGAGTCTCACCAGTTCTTGTTTCACCTGTGAATTGGGGCCGCTGAGCACAATTAGACCGCGCGCGCCTCGATCTCGAGCCGTCATTACCTTGTAGCGCAGGCTTGAGTACCGGGCTAGATGCTGCCGAAATTCTGGGGAAATATTCTCAGGGAGGTATCGAAAAACCATCACCCACTTGTCCCTGACGTCTAAATGAACGAAGGAGTCATACTGCTCATACTGATCGGTCCCGGGAGCAGCGATGCCGTAACCCGCAAACACAATTCCTGCCGGATCAAAAACACCCGTCTTGGAAAAAGCCAAGGGCCGCCAATCTTGATCAACCACAAAGCCCTTCCTTGGGGAATCTGGCTCAAGGGTTCTCAGTCGATTCTCGGATCCGAGGGAGACTCCACTGGTAAATTCAAAGCTTTGAAAATAGGTTCCATTGTCACCGGCTGGCTCCAGTCCAAGAGATTGAAAGACCGAGGCAACATACTCAGTGGCACGCCTTGCACCCTCGGTCCCGGTAAGGCGTCCTTCCATCTGATCTGAAGCCAGATAACTCACATGGAGGTGTAAATCTTGGGCGCTAATTTCAGGGTGACTCGCCCGCACATCCAGACCGAGCATTTGCCCAGCCTCGATGTTATTCCATTCGGCAGTGAACAGTTGTGATTGTCGATTTGCTGTACGATTACTGGTCCACACCAGCTGTTTCCCGTCGGGGCTAAAGACCGGGAGACTATCGAAACCGTCCGTATGGGTCACACGAACCGGTTCAGTTTTTCCTTTGGCGTCCACCAGGTAAAGCTCAAAATCCCCAAATCCGTGTAAGTTGGTTGCAAAAATCAAGTAGTCCCCGGAAGGATGGAAATAGGGCGCCCAGGACATCGCACCCAAACGGGTGATCTGCCTGTCCTCCCAGTCGTCTAACCGCATGGTATAGATTTCGGCTGTGGTGCCGTCCTCGGAAAATCGCCGCCAACAGATTTTTTGGCCATCCGGACTGAAAAACGCTCCTCCATCGTACCCCTTTGCATCAGTTAGACGGCGCACGTCATTTCCATCGGCGTCCATGAGATAAAGATCCACCATGTAAGACTTGTCATGCTCGAAGACAGTCTGATCCTCGGGGGGCAGCTTTTGGCTGTAGGCATGACGGTTCGAAGAAAATACGATCAGTTTGCCGTCGGGTGACCAAGAGGCCTCGGCATCGTAACCTTGGGTCTTGGTAAGATTTTTCAGATGGATCGCTTGGAGATTGGTCTCGTAAATGTCAAAGTACTCGTCATAGTCCCAGGAGTATCGGCGAGTTTTTCCCGAGGCCCGGCGCCTCAGCTCCTCTTTTTGCTTGAGAAGCGCGTTGGGATCTTCATGTGTCGATGCAAAGAGCACCTTCTGCCCAGTGGGGTGAATCCAGGCACAGGTGGTTTTACCGTAGCCTGGGCTGACGCGATGGATATGGCCCGTTTTCAAATTCATCAAGTAAATCTGAAAGAAAGGGTTCTCGGCCTCGCGTTCTCCCTGGAAAACCAACATCGATCCATCAGGGCTGAAGTACCCTTCGCCCGAGCGGCGGCCCTGAAAAGTCAATTGCCGAATATTGGAAAGGAGCCGACCCTCGTTACGCCCTTCCTCCGAAGAGCTCGTGTGGATCCTAAAATGCGGGTTTGTCAGAGCCGTGGAACCGCCGCTTGAAGTGGACTGAACGACCAGTGGTGGCAAAAGAAGTCCAAGAACCAGCAGTGCTGAAAAACGAATATTTTTCATCCGCCTAACCATAACCGCCGGCTTGATCAAGTTCAAGAGCACCTTCAGAGCCGCGACCATAAAAAGGGAACGGCAGGAGAGACAACCTGCTCAAGTTCCCGGCCGCTCCTTGACGAGGGTGCCGGAAAAGCTGCAGCGTCCGTTTTGTGAACAGCAAGACGGGTTCAGCTACTGCACCGATGTGCTTCTTAGAGTTTGACGACAAAGTCAAAAGTAATGTAATGTATTACCTGGAGGTGCCAGCTTGCGCATCTCAGGATTTGAGTGGGATGATGGGAATATACTACATCTCGCGCTGGCTCAGGGTATCGAGCCGGAAGAAGCTGAGGAGGTATTCCCGGTCGCGCCTCTTTTCCGCAAGACCAAACGAGGTCACTACGCAGCTTTTGGTCCGGCGCTCTCGGGGCGTCTCCTCGTGATTGTATTTAAGAGGAAAGCAAAGGGCCTTGTTCGAGTCATCACCGGCTGGGACATGGATGCCGCTGAGCGACGGTACTACCAGCGCCATCGGAAGGGTTGACAATGAGGAAAAAAGCCACCGAGGTAAAGGAAAATCTGGCGCAATATTACGATCGTCACAGAGTATTGGATGAAATCGAGGACAGTCCCGTAGAGTTCTCTTTAGAAGAAGAATTACGTGCACAAATCTTGGGCGGAAAGAGAAGGAGAAGGCTTCAGAACATTTCCATCAAACTGGATCCGGCTCAAATCCAAGCGCTTCGCAAAATTGCCACGATGAAATCGATTCCCTACCAAACCCTGATCCGGCAGTGGTTAGCTGAAGGTATCCGTAAGGAGCTCCTTAAACCGAACAACTGAGCAACCGAAGATAAGCGGTGAAGACAGGTGCGTCTGGTTCGGCCTTCTTCCGACTGGTCCGCCGCGAATGCGGGGTTTGGGAGAGCGCTTTGAGAGTCGAATTGCGCCTTGGTTTTGCCGAAGAACCAAGGAGGTGGATGGGCTGATTCCGGAAAAGGATCCGTATCATTCTCGGATAGGAGCGCCTGAGGGACTCCGCGTTCTTCCACCAGATCCAGGTTTCGCCCGGCAGCCCGTCCCCTCCGTGCGTTTGGTGATTCCAATGAGCGGCGGCACTGTGGTATGGTCCTCAATCAGGCAGAGAAAAGGTGATGGCTCATCAAGAAGACACCAAAATGTCCGAGAGGCAGCTGAATCATTACGCTGTGTTTAGCTTTACGGATTCCTTTTGGCAGCACACGGCCGAGGAACGTCGGTCCTTCCTAAAGCAGCTCGGCACCGAGATTCCCGGGCTGGCTGATCGGGTTTTCCTGTACAATATTTTTCCTACACGATCTGAGGGCGATGTGATGATCTGGAGCGCTCTGAGAGCAGAGGATCCACAGGCAGCCGGCAATTTCTTCAGGAGCTTCGCTTCCATGAGCGTCTCCTGGAGGCAGTTTCTCAAACCCGTCAACACACTTTGGGGATTTACGCGCCCTTCCGTTTATGCCAGCGGAAAGTCTTCTCAGGAACTCGATCCACTGCAGTCAGAGCGCGGGTCTTACCTGGTTGTGTATCCCTTTTTAAAGAGCCGGGAATGGTACCTGATGAGCAAGGATGCTCGACAGGGAATGATGAACGAACACATCAGGATCGGTCGACAATATCCGGAAATTCGCCAGCTTCTTCTCTATTCCACCGGCCTTCAGGATCAAGAATTTGTCGTGGTTTACGAAACGGAGGACCTGGCCCATTTTTCCCAATTGGTTACTGCGCTTCGTGACACGGAAGGGCGGAAATACACCTTGCGAGACACGCCGATATACACGGCAATTTACGCACCTCAAGAAAAAATCCTATCGGGTTGGTCATGACCGAACGCGGCCTCACCATGCAGTCGAAAAGATCCAAGAATCTCGCGGAGCGAGGAAAAAAAGTGATGCCTGCAGGCGTCAGCAGTCCAGTGCGGGCTTTTCGGGCTGTGGGTGGAGATCCTGTTTATATCGCCAGGGCTGAGGGCGCGATCGTGACCGATGTGGACGATAACTCTTATATCGACTACGTTTGCTCATGGGGCCCCTTGATCCTGGGACACTGCCATCCCGACGTGCTGGGAGCAATCCAGAGAGCTGCGGTACATGGGACCAGCTACGGTGCCCCGCACGAAGGGGAGATCACACTGGCAGAGGCCATTGTGGAAGCCATGCCGTGGATAGAAATGCTGCGATTCGTGAACTCCGGCACCGAAGCAGCAATGAGTGCCCTTCGTCTGGCACGCGCGGCCACCGGTCGGAGTAAGATCGTCAAATTCGAGGGCAACTATCACGGGCATGTTGACTACCTTTTGGTCAAGGCGGGCTCGGGCGTCGCCACTTTTGGGCTGCCGGACAGCTCCGGTGTCCCGCCACAAACCACGCGAGACAGCCTTGTCGCAGCTTTCAACCACCTGGATGCGGTAGAGAATCTATTCAAAGAATACGGAGAGACGATCGCTGCAGTTATTGTCGAACCGGTGGCGGGCAATATGGGTGTAATTCCTCCTGCAGAGGGTTTTTTGATGGGACTCCGTCAGTTGACTCAAAGCTACGGTGCCTTGCTCATCTTTGATGAAGTCATAACGGGCTTCCGGGTCTCTCGCGGCGGGGCCGCGGGGCTTTATGACGTCAAACCAGATTTGGTTTGCCTGGGAAAAATTATTGGCGGAGGATTGCCAGTAGGAGCTTATGGAGGCGATCGACGCCTCATGGAGCTGGTCGCACCGCTCGGCCCTGTTTACCAGGCGGGAACTCTTTCGGGAAACCCACTTGCGATGGCAGCCGGATTGGCCACAATACGGAAACTGACGCCCGAACTTTATGCCTTGTGCGAGATCAAAGGCAAAGCTCTGCAACAAGGGTTGTGCGAGGCGGCAAACCGCTGTGGGATTGCTGCCCAGGTGAACCGGGTGGGCTCGATGCTGAGCCTCTTCTTTCTTGACCATCCAGTCATCGACTCCAGTACAGCCTTTTCGACCGATCGCAAATTATACGGCCGTCTCTTTCATGCGCTACTTCGGCGCGGCGTCTACTTGCCACCCTCAGCACTGGAATCGTGGTTTGTCAGCTCAGCTCACAGCGAATCTCTCATTGAACGCACGCTCGAGGCCTTCACTCCGGCTCTGCAGGAGACTCTTTCAAACTGAGTAGGAGGAACTCAAAACTCAGAACTCAAAACTCACAGATTCTCTGGGCATCGCCCAAGGGGGGGACCTTGCGCTTAGCCATTGCTGCCGACCATGCTGGATACGCTTTGAAGAAGCAACTCGTTCAAGCTCTAAAAGGGATGGGCTATGAGATGCTCGATTTGGGAACCCACAGTGAGGATCCCGTTGACTATCCCGATTTTGCCGAAAACCTGGGCACCACAATTCTTGAGGGTCGAGCCGAGCGAGGCATCCTCATTTGCGGCAGCGGTGTAGGCGCCTCAATAGCTGTCAACAAAATCCCTGGCATTCGAGCAGGTTTGTGCCACGATACATACTCCGCTCACCAGGGTGTCGAGCATGACAACATGAATGTCCTGGTCATGGGCTCACGAGTGGTTGGAGGTGAACTGGCCCTGGAATTGGTTCGCACCTTTCTGGGCGCGACCTTCTCCGAGGAGGAGCGGCACTGCCGCCGTTTGAAAAAGATTAGCCAATTGGAATCCCGCTATTGTCATTCCAGCAAAGAGGAGAAGAAATGAACGGCAAGGGTCCACTTCAGAGCCATGATTGGGGCAGAAAATTGCAACTCCCTCTTGCAATGGCAGCTGAGATGGCTAAAACTAAAACCTTAGTGAGAACCTTCAGTGAGGAATAAGTGAAATTCCCTTGTCTTAGAGTGTTGGGCCCGAAGGGCGTCGAACAAGTTTACGAAATCGCTGACGACGAAATCCTAATTGGGAGAAAATCGGACGTCGACATTGTCTTGGTGGATCCCTATGTCTCGCGGAATCATGCCAAAATCCTAAAGGAGACCGAGGATTACCGCCTTGTTGATCTAAAGAGCACGCACGGCACTTTTGTCAACGACCAGCCTATTGAGCAACAGGTGCTGAACCATGGTGACCGAATCAGACTGGGACGTCTGGAGTTACTTTTTGCCACGAAACAATTGGACATCACCCTTTCCACCCTTTCCACCACTGCGTCTGATGATCTGGAGAAGTCCATGACACAACTAACCTCGGTTCTCGCTTCTGCGCAATATTCTGACTACTCTGACCTGGAAAAAATGAACTACATTTTGGATTTCCAATACCAATGGGGACAGCAGTTCTCATCGGAAGCAACTTTCCAACAAATACTCAGATCCGCCCTGAGTATTAGTGGCGCAGAGAGAGGTTTCGTTCTTGCTAAGGAAGAGGACACCTTCGAGTACTCCCTGGGTCTCACCGGCGAGGGACAAGTTTTATCCCAGTCCGACTTCCACGGTAGCAAGACTGTCGTGCACCAGGTCTCGAGCACCGAAGAGCCTGTCTTCATGAGCGAAGGAATTGAAGGTGAACTCGCTCAACAGAAGAGCATTCTGGAGATGAATGTGCGGGCGGTGGCCTGCTTACCACTCAAGGGAATATCCTCCGAGTTAGACATACCCCAGCTTCTTGGAATTCTCTATCTCGACAGCACCGAGGCCATGCATACACTGTCTGGTCTGGATCAGAAAATCTTAAACAAGCTGGCGGGGGAAGCGGGCAACGTGCTCGAGAAGTTGGAAATGATCAGAAGCTTTGAGGAGAGAAAAAAGTTCGAGCAGGAATTGGCCATTGCTTACGAAACCCAAAAAGGTCTTTTGCCTCATTCCCTTCCCCAGTTTGAAAATTTTCACATCTGCGCCTTCAGTGAACCCACTCGTTACGTAGGAGGCGACTTCTACGATTTCCTGGAACACAGACCCAATGAACTGGTGGGGGTTTTGGCAGACGTCTCGGGAAAAGGAGTCCCGGCAGCTCTTTTGAGTTCCCTGCTGCAGGGAGCACTGGACATGGAATGCCGTTCCGGTGCACCACTTGAGGAAGTCCTGGACCAAGTCAATAAGTTCCTTTATGCAAGAACATCTGCCAATAATTTCGTCACTTTGTTTATTTTCTCTTTAAATTCTCAGGGCAAAGGAAAATTTGTCAGCGCAGGACACAACCCGGCTTACTTGTTTCGTGCTCCTACAGATGAGATTGAAGAGCTCGCCTCTGATGGTTTGATCTTGGGTGCTTTCGATTTTGCTTCCTACCAATCCCGTACCCTGCAATTAAATCCCGGAGATGTTTTGGTCGTCTATTCCGACGGCGTCACAGATGCAGCCAATCCCCAAGGGGAGATGTTTGGAGAAGAGAGACTTCGAGAAATCGTCAGGTCGAGTGCATCGGCTGGAGCGGAGGTTTTGGAAAAAAGGATTCTGGATTCGCTTGAGCAATTCACTCAGGGAATGCCTCAGACGGATGATATCACTTTTGTACTTCTCGAGGCGGCGAAGGGGTAGCCGAGCATAATGGCCAGCCTTTCATTGTCATGCAACTCCCGGAGGGGCAGACATTGAAGCACCGTACAGCAGACAGAGGAGGACAAGATGAGAAAACGTGAATTCATTTACTTCTTTGTTTGCACATTGATGATCGGTCAAACCCTATGCCTGGGAAAGGGACTTTCAAAAGCTGCCAAGAAAGAGGTGGAAAATAGATATCAGGAGGCTCGCGGTGAGGACGCTGGAACCTTTCTTGTAGTGACTCGGAAGGGGATTCCGGCGGGACTTGACGCAGTTTCTTTTTTAACCGCCGCATACGGGACACCAAGTCCCAAAGTGAAAAAAAACATCCCCGAAGTCGAGATCAAGAATGGGAAAATCACCAAGGTAAAGTCCAACTCTGAGCCAATATCTTTTCAGCCGGGGAGTCTTCTAATCATTGAACGTTTGAGGATTAAGAACGACTACATTGAAATACAAACCCGCGCTTTTGAGCCTTCACCCACCAATCGAGATGTTCCGGTTGGTTTAAATCTTTATGAGCGAGCAAGACTAAAGTTTTATTTTGATAGATCTACGATGGAGTCCGACGAACTGGAGGTTGTTTTCTCCACTATCGATGAATGGCTCAAAAGCTTTGATGACCACACCCAAGCATTCAAGCACAGCCGGAGCATCTCGGGTCCACGTATAGTGTTCGGGATGACCTTTGCACAGGTCGAAGAAATTATGGGACTTCCTGAAACCAAAGAGTCGGATGGTAACAGGGTAATTTACAGGTACAAGGATATGACGGTGGAGTTCTTTGATGGGAGGAGCACCAGATACGCCAAAAAATAAGTAAGGTTGCCGGCTTCAGAATTGGGCGGTACTGATCAGAATTCAGAATTCAGAATTCAGAATCCAGAATCCAGAATCCACGAGTCCAGAAGCTAGAATTCAGAATCCAGAAGGAGCTGACGGCTTGACCGGCGACCAGAGGCACTGTCCTCTTAACCGGCTGACCCCCTGACCGCTCGCCAACGAATGCAGGGCAGCTTCTGAATTCTGGATTCTGAATTCTAACTCCTAAGCTCCGCCTCCTCCGCCCAGAAGCGATGTCCGGTCTGGTGAATGAAGACATCTTCCAGGGTTGGTTTGCCCACTGTCACCGCTTCGATCTGGTCGGGGTAATTCTCCATCAGCTTTGAAGCAAATTCGTGCCCGCGAGGGAGCTCTAATCGAACCGTACCATCGACCACTCCGGGCTTACAGGCAAACCTCTTTTCAATCTGATCACGAAGACCTTCGGGATCCTGGGTTTGCACTACGATGACGTCTCCGCCGATTGTTTCTTTCAAGGCCACCGGGCTTCCACTCGCGACCACCCGTCCTTCGTTTAGGATCACAAGATAGTCACATCGCTCAGCCTCTTCCATCAAGTGAGTGGTGAGAAGAATGGTCATTTCCCCCTGATCGCGTAGAATGTTCAAGTATTTCCAGAAGTCTCGTCGAACTCCCGGATCCAGCCCTAAAGTGGGTTCATCCAGCATGAGAATTCGAGGGTGATGCAGCAGGCCTTTGGCCAGCTCTAAACGACGACGTAGACCACCAGAGAGCGTTCGGGCAAGATCGCGCCTGCGGTCTTCCAATCCAAACCGAACGCTCAGGTCCTTCACACGCTCTTTCAGTTCTCCCCCCCTAAGTCCATGAAGACGACCTTGGTGGAGCAGGTTTTCCTCGGTGGTTAGTTGCAAATCCAAGCTATTGGTTTGAAAAACAACGCCAATCATGCGGCGTGCCTGGTGGGGATCTTTTCTTACATCCACACCAGCCACTCTCGCGTTTCCTCCGTCGGGAACAAGCAGGGTACAGAGGATATGAAACAGGGTGGTCTTGCCTCCCCCATTGGGTCCTAAAAGACCGAAGATTTGGTTTCGCTCAACCGAAAACGTGACGTCTTGAAGTGCCTTATTGCGCCCGTATTGGAAGCTGACGTTGTCTACTTCAATAACAGATACAGGCTGGGAATCAGTGATCGAGGGAGAAGGACGCGAGCGCTTGTCTGCCATTGGTCATCCATTCGTCTTGTCGATGACCATGAGAATCAGGAGCAAGGGAAGGTAGGCTACTGAAGCTCGTAGAACATGCCTGGCTGAGGTTATTGAGCGGTAGAGGGCTATCTTGAATCCAAACCAGATAAGGGCTGAGCCCAACAAAACCGCACCCACAAGGTAAACCATCCCCGCCAAACCCCACATCCATGGGCCAACACTCAAGAAGAATAAGAGGATGCTGAAAGCCAGAATGCGGCGGCTCGTTCTCTTGCCGTCCGGATCGACTGAAGACAACATGGTGAATCCACCGCGCTGGTAATCCTCTTTGTAAATCCAGAAGATGGCTAAAAAATGTGGAAATTGCCAGGCAAAGAGAATCGCAAAGAGAAGCAAAGCATGAAAATCAAGATGACCCTTCGCAGCCGCCCAACCGATTAAAGGAGGTGCGGCTCCCGGGATTGCACCGATTGCGGTGCAAATAGGAGTCTTCATCTTCAAGGGGGTGTACACAAACAAGTAAAGAACCGCAGTGGCGCAAGCCAGAAAAGCTGCCAGAAGGTTTGTCAACAAACCCAAATAAAGCGTACCACCGCAAACCAGAACGCCACCGAAGATGACGGCATCACCGGCATCGAGCCGACCGGAAGGTAAGGGACGTGTACGAGTGCGCTGCATTCTGCCGTCCGCTTCACGTTCAAGAAACTGATTCAGGACAGCCGTACCTCCAGCCACCAAAGCCGTACCCAGTAAAGCGTGGACCAGCAGTACGAGATTTACTCTGCCCGAGGAAGCCAGATAGAAGCCGGCTGCCGTGGTGAACACTACCAACAGGGTGACCCTTGGTTTCGTGAGCTCAAAATGTGCTACCAGCTTTGTCGTAAACGGCCTTTCTCTGCCGCTTGCTTCTATTTTCATAAGGCTACTAGCACTGATTCATGGTCTTTCAAGGCCGCGTGACGACTTATTCTTAAGGTGAGAAGAAGACTGGTGGCCAGAAGAAGTGCACCCACTGCCACATGGGAAGCGGTAATCAATACCTTTTCCATGCTGGGCTGCACCTGGTTGACCCAATCGATTCGAACTAGATAAGCTCCCAATCCCAGGAATAATTGGGTAACAAGCAAACCCAGCGTTAAGTAAACCAACCGAATGATCCTCCTATCACCTACTCTTTTGATGAATAGCAGCGACATAAAAACAATTACAGCGGTTACTACAAGGGCTCCCATCAGATGTGCCAGCAAAGCTGAAGTGATGAGCACCGCTCCTTTCGTGCCATTGACGCTGCCCGAATGACGAAGCATGGCCCCGAGTACGAGCTGGCAAAGGACAGCTGCCGTACACAAAAGGGCCAACCTCAGTTCTGAGCCACCAGAGTTCCATGCCCCCCGACCCACTTGACTGAAAGGCCAGGAAAGATCAGTCCAGCCTGGTGATAATAGCAGGGCGAGCGTCACCACCAAACAGAAGAACAATTGAGCCAGGACGGCATGTAGCACAGAGACCGGTGTAGGAAGAAAGAAGAGAACCGTGACTCCTCCCAGAATCCCCTGCGCGATCACTACCGCCAAGGCGATCAGACCCAGACGACGTACCCATGCGCGTGATTCTGCCTTCCACAACCAGAGGTTCAGAACGATGGTCAGCAGGCCTATTGTGGTGGCGACCATTCGGTGACCGTGTTCATAAAAGACGCCACCCACCATTTCAGGCATCAGTTGCCCATGGGAAAGGGGCCAGTCAGGCACGGAAAGGCCGGCATCATTGCTGGTCACCAGTGCTCCCGCGATGATTAAAAAAATCGTAGCAGCTGCGACTGTCTGGGCGAAGTAGTGAAGCCCCTTACGATATGGAT
>JALLOL010000200.1 GCA_027717875.1 Acidobacteria bacterium AH-259-L09
CCGCCGCTGCAGTAGAGCCGGTGTGAGAAATGCGGGCTTCCAGTTGGTGATGGGATTTCCTAGATCCAAGAGGCCCTACTGTGGCTGCGCTGTTATCAAAGCAGAGCTATGGGCGTGAACCCGCTTCCATTGGCCTCCCTGCTTAACCCATACCGAGGAAGACCGCCACGGGCCTGATAGGATGGTGCGATCCGTTAAGGTGATTGTCCCCACCACGTATCTGGTGGCAACGGCAACGTTGCCGTAGACCTTCACCTGGAGATGCCGGACCCGCCGATTAAACTTGAGACCAGCCTCAAATGCAGCTTGTAAGCCCTCCTTGTTGAATGCCTCAACCAGTAGTCCGGTTCCGCGAAAACTGCTGTAATCTGGATGAGTGTATTTCGCAATGGCACCTACATCCGCCGTGTTGTATGCAGCGATTAGGTCCAGGGCCGCTGCTTTTACATCATCCACATCATCGGCTAGAGCTACAGTCGTTAGAACCACGCCGCCTATAGATACCATTAGCATGGCAGTCAATCTTTTCATCCTACACCTCCTTGGGAATATAGGAATTGCCTTTCAGTGGATTGTATCGCCGGAGGCAGACAGGAAACAAGGGATGAGGCTTGGAGCCAGTTTAACGTGAGAGTGGGCCGGGACAACCTGCCAAGGTCTCGCCTATTGGGGTGGTGGAGGGGACATCAACTCGGCTTTCGCTGCCTCGAGTGTGCAAGTTCCACTTACTTGATTGGTCCGTTCAGAGAACTGACCCTACATCTTTCCTGTTGCTCTGTTGCATAATATTAAGGAAACCAAAACTCACAGAGGATATATATATAGCAACATGGTCCAGAAGGAAAGGGTGTGTCTGTCAGTTGTTCTGTTTGTCCTGGCGTCTTATGACACCGCGAATCTTTACGCCCAAATCGATTTTCTGAATATCCATAAGGAGAAAAAAGTCACAGCGGCTTTTGTGGAGGAAGAAGCTATCGTCATTGACGGAGAACTGGATGAGCCCGAATGGAATTTGGCCGAACCGGCGAAGGACTTTATCCAAAGCGAACCCTATTCGGGGGAGCCGGCAGCCGAGCCCACGGAGGTGCGTCTTCTCTATGATCGCAAGAACCTTTACGTTGGGGTCTACTGTTTCGACTCAAAAGGTGAAAAGGGTGTCGTCGTCAATGAGATGATCAGGGATTTTAGCCCGATAGAGAGTGATACCTTCCAGGTCATCTTCGATACTTTTGACGACAATCGCAACGGATTTACTTTTGGCACGAACCCTAAAGGAGCCCGGCGCGACCTACAGACCGGCGCAGATGGCAACAGCTACAATCGCGATTGGGACGGCTTCTGGTTTGTCCAGGCTAAGATCACCGACTCGGGCTGGCAGGCGGAATTTGCCATTCCCTTTAAGACGCTGCGCTTTTCGGGTGACGAAAGCCAGCTTTGGGGCGTCAATTTTAGCCGCAGTACCCGGCGCAAGAACGAGCGGACCTACTGGTCGCCCGTCCCACTTCCTTATCGCCTGTATCGCGTCTCCCTGGCGGGAACACTGCAAGGCATCAACGGGGTCCGTCAAGGCCGAAACCTCTACATAAAACCCTATATTTCTGCGCCGGTGCTGCGCCGGGAGGACGACGATGTCGATTTTACCCCCGATGCCGGTCTGGACATTAAATACGGAATTAGTTCACAGTTAACACTCGATCTGACTGTCAACACAGAGTTTTCCCAAGTTGAAGCCGACGAGCAGCAAATTAATTTCACTCGCTTCAGTCTCTTCTTTCCAGAAAAACGGGAATTCTTCCTGGAGAACCGCGATATCTTTGAGTTTGGCAACGTCGGATTCAGGGGATTCTCTGGGCGCAGCAGCCGCAGTGGCCGCTCTAGATCCGGGAACGACTTAATTCCCTTCTTTAGCCGGCGAATTGGAATTTCCCAAGGTCGACTGATCCCTATCCTGGGCGGCGCGCGCCTGACCGGGAGAGCGGGCAAATACCGTCTGGGCATCCTCTCCATGCAGACGGATGAATTTGAGGACACCCCCTCGACGAACTTTTCGGTTGCCCGGCTCCGCCGTGATATTTCTCGAAACTCAGATATTGGTGTGCTTTTCATCAACAAGCAGGAAAGTGGTGGGTACTTTAATCGCACCTACGGCGTGGATGCGAATTTCAGATTTTTTAACTACTTGGATGTCTCCTCCTATGTTCTAAACACCGATACACCGGGAATCCTGGACGAAGACATGGCCGGGTTTTTCAGGATCGCCTGGAGAGACCGTTTGTTCGATCTGGAAGCCTCTCATCTTTCCATCCAGGAGAACTTCAATGCCGAGGCAGGCTTTGTGCCCCGCGGGGGATACGACGTGGACGAGCAAATCGGCCACGGAATGCGGAAAAGCAGCGCGGAGATCAGTTTGACGCCAAGACCCGAGGGACGCATCCGCTGGGTCCGCGAGTTCAGGCCGAGTGTCCAGGTCGACTACATTACCGATCAGGACAGTGCCCTCGAGACGCGAGAGATGAGCAGCCGTTTCTCAGTTATCTTTAACAATAGGAGTTATCTCTCCTTCTCTCGCCGCTCGACCTTTGATCGTCTCAGTAAGGAGGACAAGATCCTCGGTGTAAAGTTTCTTCCTGGGGACTATCAGTTTGACGAATTCTCCGCAAGCTACTCCAGCGATCGGAGCCGCATGTTCAGTAGCTATCTCAGGTGGAGCCAGGGGGAGTTTTACAACGGCGAGAGGGATTCTTACACCGTGGGGCTAGGATTTTCGCCGAACGCTCAATTCGGCGCGCAAATATCCTGGAATCACAGTGATCTGAGCTTTCCGTCTCGCGATTTTAGTACTGATTTGGTGCAGACGCGTTTAGCCTATTCCTTCAGCACGAACATGTTCCTGAACGCGCTGATCCAGTACAGCAGCCGGGAGGGTGACATTGCAAGCAATATCCGCTTCAATTTGATCCACAAACCGCTCAGTGACTTTTTTCTGGTTTACAACGAACGGCGCTCTCCAAGCGGAGAAGTCGTGGACAGGGCCCTGATCGCCAAACTGACCTACCTCTTTAATTTCTAGCTGGGGGCGCGTATCCACGTCCTCCCCTCGCAACTGCAGCTTCGTAGCGCTCTAATTTCACGCTCCCTATTTATGAATTTCGATGGGAGAAACGATTCAACAAAAACCGTCCGATCCCGGAGGAGTGGTCCCTGATTCATCCTATTGAGCAGGGTGCAGAGGACGAACTTCAGCGAGCTGGCCGTTTGAACACATTGGTATATGGCGGTTTTTCAAACGTCGAGCCGCTGGATGCTCAAGTTCTCCAGTGACTCTCGCAGTACATCCGCGAGACCCGAGGTTTTCAGAACCAGGCTTCGGATATCTGGAAAAAGTGGGTGTTCCCGATTGGCCCGGAAGTAGAGCCGGTTTCCGTCTTGAAATGACTCGACCAGACCGAGCCTCTCAAGCTTCTTCAGCGCCGGGCCCGGCCCAGGTTCTCATACCACTTGATGTTTTCCGTGGCACTACCGATCTGGACGATGTCAAGGCGGCCGTCGCCGTTGATGTCGGCCACCGAACATCCCGAAGCCGACATGCCGAGATGGTCGAGAACTTCGTGCTGCCATTGCGTACCGGCGTCATCCTGGGCGTAAAAGATGTGTGAGCTGGCGATCTCGCCTCGCCCGCGGTCGCCGGCGACGATGTCATCGCGACCGTCGCCGTTGAAATCGCCCACACAAACTTCGTGGCCTTCTTTGAGCTGGTCGTAGATGATTCTGCGCTGCCAGCGGCCGGACGTGTCTTGGGTGTAGATGACAACCTCGTTTCCGTGCCACGGCTCGACGGAAGCCAGCATACGGCTTTTGTTCAGCCGCCCCACGGCGACGTCGCTCGCCCCGGCCCTCGGGGGTTCCTCTTCATGTCCTCTGGACAGCAGCGCGTTCTCCCAGTGGATCTGGTCGCCTTCTCCGGAGGCTTGGTGCAGGACGATGCCGTCGAACCCCGCTGTCAAGAGTTCCTCACGCTTGTCCTCGTTCCACTGGACGACTCGAACGCGGTGCAGCACGCCGCTCAGCTGATCGTCGATCAGCAAGCGCTTCCACTCATCCTGGACGTCGTTGGGAACGTAGTAGTAGACGAGGGGTACGCGGTCCTCGTATTTGGGTGCGAGCGCTTTGGAACCAATTAATGGTGCGTTGATCAACTCCTTTTCGCCGTCGCCGTCGATATCGGCCCAGGCGACGTGGTGGGAGGTGGTGAGTTCATCGACGTGTGTGGCCTTCCAGGGTTTCCGGGGATCACCTTGATGCTGAAGCAGCCAGACGAGCCCCCGGCTTTTGGCGGCGACCATACTGAACCCGTTTTCGACGGCGAGCTCCGGAATGCCGTCGCCGTCAACATCATGAGCGGCCATGTTGACCAGCCCGCTCATGTTCTGAATCAGAACGTGCCGTTCCCAGGTCGGGTTTTCGTACCAGGCCAGCTCTGTAAGTCGAGAGGTGAGACCAAGAACGTCAGGCCGGCGGTCGTTGTTGATATCGGTCACGAGGACGGCGTAGCCACGTGGAATTTTCGCCTCGATAACGTGCGGGCGAAATTGGACGGGATCGGATGGCTTATCGGCGCCGTAGAGGAAACAGCCGCTCAGGAGAAGGGCTATGGAGAAGCGCATGCCAAATGATACTACCTGCAAAGGAATCAAGCAAGACGTAAAGGTCCCAGACAGCGATTTCACAAAGTACGGAAGTGAGGAAAA
>JALLOL010000201.1 GCA_027717875.1 Acidobacteria bacterium AH-259-L09
TCTGAATTCTGAATTCTGAATTCTGTCAGTTGTCAGCTGGTCAGCTGATCAGGCTGTGCTAGTATTCCTCCATGCTCAAGGTTGGGTTGACGGGTGGAATAGCCTGCGGTAAGAGCCACGTCCTCAGGGAATTCCAAAACCTCGGCGTCTACACGATTGACGCCGATGAAATTGCCCATCAAGTGATTCTCCCCGGCAAAGCTGCCTATAAGAAAATCGTCCATACATTTGGGCATGACATCCTAGCAGCGGATCAAACGATTGATCGCAAAAAATTAGGCAAACTGGTCTTCTTTGATGAGGAGGCACGGCAAGAGTTGAACCGTATCGTACATCCTTTTGTCCTTGAGGAAGAGGAACGGCTCATATCAAACTTTGAAACCGCAAAGGATCCGAAATCACCCATCGTCATGGTTGACGCCGCACTGATGGTCGAAACGGGTTCCTACCGAAAGTATGACTTCCTCATTGTGGTGTATTGCGACTCCGTAATCCAACTCCGTCGTTTGATGTCCCGTGAGGGCCTCTCTCAGGAAGAGGCGATGAGACGAATCCGCACTCAAATGCCCCTTTCAGAAAAAGTCAAGCATGCCGATTACATCGTCGACAACTCGGGAAGGCTCTCCGACACAAAGGAACAGATTAAACAAATCTTCACTGAATTGGTGAAAAAAGAGGGGCCGTGTCTTTAAAATTTAAATTTTGGGCCAAAATTTAAAGGCGGGGGGTTGGGGCCAGAATTCAGAATCCAGAATTGAGAAGCCAGAAGCCAGAGGGGTTGAAAGTTGATAAAGTTGAAAACTTGAAATTCAAAAAGCCACTGTCAGGTTGAACCTTGAACTTTCAACCTTCAACTCCTCTGGATTCTGGATTCTGAATTCTGAATTCTGGCTCCTGACTCCTCACTCCTGTCTCCTGACTCCTGTCTCCTGGCTCCTGGATTCTGGCTTCTGGCTCCTGGATTCTGGCTTCTGGCTTCTGACTTACGTATAAATCAACATCGCCGCCATCAGGGGGATCATAATCTCGTGGTGGCCGGTTAAGGCGATTCCCGTTCCGGAGCCCAGAACGGGCCGTTCTACGACGTTCTTAGTCGGTCTGTAATGCTGAATGAAGTCAAGATTGGCTGTTGTGAAGTTTTCAAGCGGGTATCCGGCGTTACGGACGAGCGAGACCGCTTTCAAGAACACTTCGGGGAGGATGACTGCCGACCCCAGATTCAAATAAACCCCGCCGTCGTGAAGAAGCGATACTTGCTGGATGAAGATTCGAAAATCAATTTGCGAACCCTTTCCCATGGCCTCTCCGGAGGCTTGGGGATGGTTGTGAATGATATCGGTACCAATGGCGATATGAACTGTGCAAGGCACGTCTTTGTTGTGGGCTTCTAAAAGGAGGGATGGATAGTTTGTATCGCTCTGCGCCAAGAACTCAGCTACTGATTCACCAATCCCTTTGCTTTGCGAGGCTCCTTTGGAAATTGCCTGATTTAGAAATTCTCCTGTTTCTCGAGCCATCCCAAAGGCTCCGCTTTGCAGCTGCTGCTCCACGTCCTCCGAAGTACGACCACTGAGTGCAATCTCAAAATCATGAATCATTCCGCTCCCGTTCGTGGCAAGTGCCGTAACAAATCCTCGCTCCATCAGGTCAATCAACACGGGAGTTAGTCCGACTTTGACGACGTGGCCTCCAAATCCCCAGATGATGGCTCGACTTTTTTCCCGAGCTTCCTGAATCTTCTCTATGAGAGTGCGGAGGCTGCTGGCAGCCAACAGATTGGGCAGGGAGGCCACCAAAGCCGAGACCGAGTCTTCTTCCAAGGGCCGAGCGAAGTCAGTGACGTTGACCTTGCTGGGCCGCGACTCCAGTGGATAGTCCCTGACCCGTTCTACCTTAAACTCTTTATATTTGGACATAGGTCAGGAATGGGAAAGAAGTCTTCTCAAAGCTCGGCCCGTGTGGGAACGTCTCGATTTCACCACCTTTTCGGGCGGCCCAGCCGCGACAACTCGACCACCTCCTTTGCCACCCTCGGGTCCCAGATCGATGATCCAATCAGCGCATTTGATTACTTCGAGATTATGCTCAATCACGATCACGGTGTTTCCACGATCGACCAGCCGGTTGAGAATGTCAAGAAGCTTTCGTACGTCATCAAAATGCAGTCCCGTGGTCGGTTCGTCCAGGATACAGAGTGTCTTGCCGGTGGAACGTTTGCTCAGTTCGCGCGACAGCTTGACGCGCTGAGCCTCTCCTCCGGAGAGAGTCGTAGCCGATTGTCCGAGTTTCACGTAGCCCAACCCGACGTCCAAAAGAGTTTGCAGTCTTCTCTGAAGGTGAGGAAGGTTTTCAAAAATCGGATAGGCCTCCTCAATGGTCATATCCAGGATATCCGCTATCGAATGTCCCTTGTATTTGATGGAAAGGGTTTCCCGGTTGTAACGAGCCCCCTGGCAGGCTTCGCACATTACGTAGACATCAGGGAGAAAGTTCATTTCGATTTTGCGCAGCCCACCCCCCCGGCACACCTCACAGCGTCCTCCTTTGACATTGAAACTGAACCGCCCGGGTTTGTAGCCGCGCACGCGAGATTCCGGCAGCATGGCAAAAAGTTCCCGAACCGGGCTGAAAACACCGGTGTAGGTAGCCGGATTGGAGCGCGGCGTACGACCAATCGGCGATTGGTCAATCTCAATGACCTTGTCAATATGCGCAATTCCGCGGATTTCCCGATGCAGGCCAGGCTCCAGCAGAGAACGATAGAGTTCGCGCGCCAGTGCACGGTACAACACCTCATCCACCAGCGATGATTTTCCCGACCCTGACACACCGGTGACGGCAATAAAAAGACCGAGGGGGAAAGTGACATCAATGTTCTGCAGATTGTTGTGACGGACTCCCAAAAGTTGGATGGCTTTCCCATTTCCGTGGTATCGCTTCTCCGGCACAGGAATCTGCTGACATCCATTCAGATAGCTGGCGGTCAGTGACTCGGGGTGCTCCAGAATCTTGGATAAACTGCCCTGAGCTACCACATGGCCCCCGCTGCTCCCGCCTCCGGGCCCTAAATCCACCAGATAATCGGCACTCCGGATGGTCTCCTCGTCATGTTCTACTACGATGATCGTATTTCCGAGATCCCGGAGTTCTTTTAAAGCGGCGAGCAGCCTACGGGTATCCCGTGCATGCAGTCCAATGGACGGTTCGTCCAAAACGTACAGGACACCACGAAGCCGCGATCCAATCTGGGTCGCCAGACGAATGCGCTGGGCCTCACCAGCGGAAAGAGACACGGCTTTTCGATCCAGGGTCAGGTAAGAAAGGCCCAGGGTGAGCATAAAACGCAACCGATGGCGGATTTCTTCCAGAATTTGCCCGGCGATTGCCTCTTCGCGCGGAGCCAGCACAATCCCCTCCTGTGCTCTTAAGCACTCGTCCAGACTGAGGTGGCAGTAGTCGGAGATGCGACTTCCGTTGACCTTAACTGCCCGGCTTTCCGGCCGCAGACGGCTGCCACCACAGGCATGGCAGTCACCCTCCACCATGAAACTCAACAATTGCCGGCGTCGCTTCTCACTCCCTGTAGTCTGAATCTTCTGGGTAAACCAGTGATTGATTCCCCTAAAACGTGAGCGGTAAATGTAATCCCCATATTGGAATTGGATGGGTTCCTCAATCCCCTGTTTCAGGGCCTGGTGCAACTTTTTCGGGTATTTGTGGAAAGCAGTCGCAAGGTCAACATCAAACTTCCGGCACAAAGCTCGTACCGACTCACGAACAAAGTAGTCAAACTCTCTATTTGGGAAAACGAGTTTCAAGTCCTCCAAGGGCGCTTCAGGATTCTTGATCAGCCGTTCCAGGTTCACATGCAGTTCAAAGCCAAGTCCGTGGCACTCAGGGCAAGCTCCGAACCGGCTGTTAAAGGAGAAGCTGCGAGGTTCCAAAGTAGGAATATTAATTCCACAGTCAGTACACGCCATGGTTTCCGAAAACAGAATCTCGGGGCCATTGATCATAGACACAGTCACCAGACCTTGGGCCATGCGGATAGCATGGCATACAGAGTTTTCAATCCGATCACGCAATCCCGCTTGAATCAGAAGCCGGTCAACCACAATGTCTATGCTGTGGTTTTTCCGCCTGTCCAATTTGGGAGGATCCTCGAGACTGATAATGGAGCCGTCAACACGGGCACGCAAATAGCCTTGCTTGTGATACTTTTCGAATGGCCTTTTAAACTCCCCTTTGCGCTCACGCACCACCGGAGCCAAGATCATAATCCGGCCATCCACGGGGAATGTGAAAATCCGTTCAACGATTTGATCTACCGATTGCCTTGTGATCGGTCGGTCACAGTTGGGACAATGCGGAATGCCGATGCTGGAGAAGAGCAGTCGCATGTAGTCGTAAACTTCCGTGATTGTACCAACCGTGGAGCGAATGCTTTTGGTGGTAGTCTTCTGATCGATGGAAATGGCCGGGGAAAGTCCTTCCACAGAATCGACATCCGGCTTTTCCATTTGCTGCAAGAACTGGCGGGCATAAGTGGAAAGCGACTCGAT
The DNA here is from genome assembly GCA_027717875.1 of Acidobacteria bacterium AH-259-L09. The sequence continues at coordinate 4,563 of JALLOL010000201.1, forward strand.
GTAGCGTCTCTGACCTTCCGCATAGAGGGTGTCAAAAGCCAGACTGGATTTCCCTGAACCGCTCAAGCCCGTAACAACCGTAAGCTGGTTGCGTGGGATATCCAGATCGATGTTCTTCAGATTGTGCTCGCGCGCACCACGGACAACGATATGCTTCATG
>JALLOL010000202.1 GCA_027717875.1 Acidobacteria bacterium AH-259-L09
AAAAGCACGGAGGAATCTCCCATAGGGAAGCTAAAGAACTGGTGGAGTTGATAATCGAAAACATTAAAGACAGCTTGGTTCGTGGGGAAAGCGTCAAGCTGACTGGTTTTGGCTCGCTCAACGTTGTTCAGCGCAAGGGACGACAGGGCCGCAATCCTCAGACAGGTGACCGCATCGTCCTGGCTCCCAGTACGTACGTCAGCTTCCGACCCTCACGTCTTCTGAGCTTTTAGTGTCTTCCAAATGGCGCGGATCGGTAAGAAACTCTTTTATAAAATTGGTGAGATTTGCAGAATTTGTGGGATCCAGCCCCACGTCCTGCGTTACTGGGAAACCGAGTTCACTTTTCTTTCTCCCGCCAAAAATAGAGCAGGACAGCGGATCTACCGAGAGAAAGACTTGCGACTGATTCAGACGATTCAGCAGTTGCTTTACGAGCAAGGCTATACAATCGCAGGAGCCAACCAGAAGCTCCTCGAAGATGGACATGCTGAGCTGCCTTTGTTCAAAAAGGCACTTAAAGTGGGTCAGAGAGAGGCTCTTAACGAGATTGAGCGGGAACTGCAAGAAATTCTGAAAATCCTGGATAAGCCCCTCACTTGACTTTCGCAGAACAACTTAAGAAAATATTTAGCCATACCTAAATTTTTATGTCTTGCCTGCGAGGTATTGGCTTATGAAAAAGAAGTTCAGTCGCCGAAGAATGATAGGAGGGGCCGTGGGTGCCGCGGGCCTGGCCGGCAGTAGAGCGCTGGTGGGAGTCTCAAGTTCTTCTCCGGATCGTTCCATTCCTGCTGCCCACGATGCCACCGTTATGTCAACTCCCGGCGAAGTCGATCTGAGTGAATTTGATCCCTCTAAGTTCTTGTATGAGTTCGACTACGGGAAGCTAACTCAGTTGCCCGATGGACGCACGCTCCGGGAGTGGGAGATCATGGCGATCGATAAAGAAATCGAGATCGCACCTGGCGTCTATTTTCCGGCTTGGACCTACAATGGGCAAGTCCCGGGTCCGACCCTGCGCTGCACTGAAGGCGATCGTTTGCGCATTCACTTTGCAAACGGTGGAAGCCACCCACATACCATCCACTTCCACGGTTTTCACCCGGCGAAGATGGATGGTGTCTTGGAGGTCATTAAGCCAGGTGATGAGTATTTGTACGAGTTTGATGCTGAACCCTTCGGGCTGCACCTGTACCACTGCCATTCCGTGCCTTTAAAACGACATATTCACAAAGGGCTGTATGGAGCCTTTATTGTTGATCCTCCAAAGAAGAGACGGCCGGCCCGTGAGATGGTGCTGGTGATGAACGGCTTTGACACCAATTTTGATGGTGAGAATGAAGTATATGGGGTCAATAGCGTGGCCTTTCACTATCATCGCCACCCCATCGAGGTGAAGCTTCAGGAGCTTGTGCGGATCTACCTGGTCAACATCCTCGAGTTTGACCTGGTGAATTCTCTTCATATCCATGGCCACTTCTTTGATGTCTACCGGACCGGAACCAAGCCAACACCGACCGAGTTCACTGATACGATCATGATGTGTCAGGGGGAACGTCACCTGTTGGAGTTGAAATTCCGACATCCTGGAAAATTCATGTTTCACGCCCACCAGAGTGAGTTTGCTGAACTGGGATGGATGGGATTTTTCCAAGTAAAGGCTTAGTGCTATGAAACAGTGGATTCGAGGACTCTTCCCGATCATTCTGCTTGGCGGCCTTCTGGCGCTGTTTTTTGCCTATGGACCGCTGGGGGTTTTCCTGGCTTCCTTTCCGCCGGTCGAGGAGTTGACGATAGAGCGGATTGTGCTTCCTGAGCCTGGCAGTATAGTGCTCCATGTGATCAACGGAGGGCCCCAACCGGTAACGGTAGCTCAAGTGATGGTGGATGAGGCGTTTTGGCAGTTTTGGACGGAGCCGGAGCGCAAAACCGTTCCTCGCCTGGGCCGAATGAAGATTCACATCCCCTATCCCTGGGTAGAAGGAGACACTCACGAAGTCACAATCCTGACTTCTACGGGTCTTACTTTCAGCAAGGAGATTCCAGTGGCGACTCAGTCTCCAAGGACGGACTTGACCTATTTTGGGACCTTTTCACTGCTCGGGATCTATGCCGGTGTCATTCCGGTTTTTCTGGGTCTGCTCTGGTATCCGTTCTTGCGGGAACTGAGTCGAAAATGGCTTTCCTTTTTCCTTAGCTTGACGGTGGGGCTCTTGGCCTTCTTGGCGGTGGATACACTGAATGAGGCATTTGAGACTGCGGAAGTCGTCCCTGGCGCATTTCAGGGAGTTGCACTGGTTGGCATGGGTGTTTTGGCAACGCTGCTTCTTCTCAGTTATCTGTCGCGCAGCAAGGCGTCACGCTCGGATAAGGGAAGTGTGGAAGGGCGTTACTGGACCTCCCTGATGATCGCGCTTGGTATCGGACTTCACAACTTGGGTGAAGGCCTGGCGATTGGCTCCTCTTATTCGCTCGGTGAAATTGCTCTCGGGACTTTTCTAGTCGTGGGTTTCACACTACACAACATCACCGAAGGTTTGGGGATTGTGGCTCCCATTGCAAAAGATCGACCTTCGATCGGCCGGCTGGTGAAGCTAGGATTAATTGCTGGGGCCCCAACTGTGTTGGGAACCTGGATTGGAGGGTTCAGTTACTCACCAACCTGGGCCACTTTGTTTCTGGCGATCGGTGTGGGGGCCATTCTGCAGGTGATTTACGAGCTGGTGCTGCTGTTCAGCCGAAGAGAGGAAGCTAGTCTCGTCAGCGCTTATAACCTGTCCGGATTTATCTTAGGTCTGGGGATCATGTATGGGACGGGCCTGCTGGTCGTGGCTTAGCCGGTTCAAGTTCCAGGTTCCAGGTTCCAGGTTCCAAGTTCCAAGTTCCAGGTTCCAAGGTTTTTGAGCTATGAGTGTTGAGTTATGAGTTCTGAGTTTCGAGGTTTTAAGCTGAGGTTGGGTGGTCTGTGATCAGTTGATCAGCGGCAGGCTTCTGAATTCTGGATTCTGAATTCTGACTCCTGACTCCCGACTCCTGTGGAGGTTCTCAATGGAGAAGTTACTTAGTACACTAGTAATAAAACATCGTTTTGCATGTTTGGTGGTCGCGACTATGCTCTTCCTATCGTGTGCTGATCTACACGCTGAAACGCACCATTTCCGGCCAACTCACTATCACAACACCTTCTCCTTTGCCCACCCACCGGTGCTGCACATCAGGCCCGGAGACCGGGTCATCACCCGGACCATCGACGCGCGCGGCTCTGACGCGCAGGACAAAAAAGTCGGGGAGCGGCCCAATCCCCAGACCGGCCCCTTTTTCATCGAGGGAGCCGACCCCGGCGATGTGCTAGTCGTGCGCCTGCACAAAATTGAACCGAACCGCTCCACGGCCTGGTCTAGCAGTCTTCTGGCTCCTTACGCTGCCGACCCCCGGTTTCTTCGTTTCGAGGGGAAGCGCGAGCAAACCACGGAGACGTGGGTTATCGACAAGGAAAAAGGAGTGGCGCGGGTGTCTTCGACCAGTGTACGACCTCAGGGAATTGAGGTTCCAGTGCGCCCCATGCTTGGATGTGTGGCTACGGCTCCAGACCGGAAGGAGGCGGTGGCCACCAGCACTCCAGGCTCCTTTGGAGGAAATATGGACTATAATGGGGTGGTGGCCGGAGTAAAACTCATGCTGCCCGTTTATGAGCCGGGCGCACTGCTTTTTGTGGGTGATGGGCATGCCCGTCAGGGAGACGGGGAGGTGGTTGGCAACGCGCTGGAAGTTTCCATGGATGTCGAATTTACAGTTGACCTGATCAAGAACAAAAAGATCAACTGGCCGCGCCTGGAAAACGACCAGCACATCATGGTCTTGGGCAGCGCCCGGCCCCTGCTGCAGGCCCTGCAGCACGCCACCACCGAGATGCAGCGCTGGTTGATGTCGGACTACGGCTTTGACGAGCGGGGCTCGTCCCTATTAATGGGCCACGTACTGGAGTACGACATCGCCAACGTCGTCGATCCGCACTTTACAGTGGTTGCCAAGATTCGAAAATCCTATCTCTCAACTGCGGGAGCTGTTGAGCGGTGAGCTTGTACAGGGTTGAAAGTTTGAAAGTATCGACTTTTCAACTTTCAACCATTCTGCTCGGCGTGTTATGGATCACCGAAATTTCATGGGGAGCAGATTAGAATTTTTCTTGAATACCAAATATGACAAAAGAAACGCAAGGTGCAAAAGGCGAAAGAGGCAAGCCTAAAAGCTGGACTGTTTCTATCCCGTGCTCCGTGGAGTGGGATGATACTATAATCGAAGGGACAATCGATAATCTGTCCTATACCGGGGCGGTCATTACCGAGATGAAAGTTGCTCCTCCAGAGGGAGCTCTCGTCACTGTGAAATTCCAAGTCGAAAAGGAAGAGCTCAAGGTAGAAGGAGTTTTGACTTCCAAAGTGATCTATACTGTTCGCGAGATCAGTGAAGAAGTGGCTGCACACTCATTCGGTGTGGAATTTCAAGAACCCCTGGAAAAGGTCAGCTCGCAATTGACTCCTCTGTTTCTGAGGCTCCAACGGGAAAGAGCTTGAGGATCGCTGAACTCCTGAATTCACCGTTCCGCGCGGGCTAAATATCGCCACCAGCAGGACTGGACCATTGCAGGAAGAGTCGCTCAACGGCGCGATCACAGGTAGTCTCAGCTC
>JALLOL010000203.1 GCA_027717875.1 Acidobacteria bacterium AH-259-L09
TGACGATTTTGCAGTGCCCACACAGGAAAGCGGCTCCCATTTCCGCTAGCAATTCCTCTCTTGAGTAGTCAGTACAGCCAAAGGGAGCAAGCTTCTCATCATCAAACCGGTGGAGTCTGGATCTGTGGCCGCTGCTGTGAGTCATTTCATGAAAGAGGGTGGAATAGTATTCTTCATATGGATAGGAATTTCCTTTTTCGGACCGAATGTATTGTGGGGGAGAAAAGAGGTCAAGGAGCGGTTTGTGAGGGGTGGAGTCAGGTGTTAGTGAGTATGAACAGGTGTTGGTGGACAATTTAAGTGAGGGCGAGTGGGAAAGGTGGAAAAGAGGCGTGAAAGGAGACACACGGGTATTGGGTGAGGGATTTCTAGGCACCGAGCTGGAGGCTAGAAATCAGGATAAGTGGGGACATCGTCCCAGAAAACCGAATCGGTGGAGGCTCGGATTTCTTGAGCCTGCCGGGGAGAGAGGGAAGCCAGGAAGGCTTCCAGCTTGTGGGGAAAGAGCCGGGGGGGGGGGGAACGCTGAGGCCGCTCCCAGAGATCGAGATGCTGGAGGATCTTGCGAATGACTTGGAACTGGTCGATGTAGGAGATAATTTCCATCCGGGAGCCACATTGGGCGCAAGTCAAGGGATCGACTTCATAAATCTTGCGTAGCAGCCGCGCCCAGCTGCGACGGCGCTCGAGGGAGAAGTGGGCGGCTTTTGAATCCTCTTCCCTCTGGGGCTCACCATGGGTGGGGTAGAGTGCCCTTTGAGCCTCCTTTTTCTTGCGTTTGCCTCGCGACGCGTTGGAATAGCGACCATAATAGCGCTTATGTAGTGCACTACATAAGCGCTATTATGTTAAGTGCAGATTTATGTAGAGTTGATTGCGCAAGTGGCTGATTTCAAAGCACCGTGACTCTCATTTACTTCACATAAAAATGTAAGCTCGTTTCTCCTAGGCTCGGGCATGTTGCCCGCTTAGAACAAGGAGGAATGAGCATGCTTGAATACTTCTTCAAAGCCCCATATCGGCTCCGGCAACTGCGCCACAAACCGCTCTGCCGGCACATCGACGTCCTAGCCACAGAGTTACGTCAGCTTGGCTTCACCCGGGCAAGCGGTCAACGCATCCTGTGGCTGACCGGCAAGTTCAACGATTTCGCGCTTTCAGTGGGTGTTGAAAACGCACAGAGAATCAATGAGTGGTTGGTGGAGCGGTTTCTCAAGGAACAGCTAACGTCGAGTTGCAGCAGGCGTGACGCACGCAGTGCAATGCAGCACCTATTAGAGCACCTTCGCGACCAGGGTGTGATTCCGAAGGTAGTTACAGCTGATCCCGCAGATCCATTTGACCCGATCCTTAACCGCTACGACTGTCACCTTCGTGATGTGCGGGGACTCACTCTGACGAGTCGCTCGCAATACCTACGCTACGCCCGTCTGCTGCGGAGCTGGTTGCAAAACCGTCATAGCGATCGACCTCTTAGTGAGCTGACAGGTGGCGACGTTTTGGAATTCGTCACCGAGCTAGCCTAGCTAGCCCCGCTCCATCCCAGCGGTGCCTGGCGCAACAACCTGTGCAGCCTGACCCGGGTGTTTCTGCGATACCTGCGATGGGAAGGGATCCTTCAAGTCGATTTGGACCGAGCGGTACCCAAGCTGCCCTCCTGGCGCTTGGGCAGCATTCCTCGTCATCTTCCTTGGAAGCAGGTACGGGAGCTCATCGACAGCGTCGATACCCACAAGCGAGGAGGATTGCGGGACAAGGCAGTACTGATTCTCATGGCGACGCTTGGCCTACGAAGACAGGAGGTGTGCCAGCTACAACTGGACCACATAGACTGGCGGGCGGCCGAGATTCTGGTGGCACAAACCAAGGCACGTCGTGAACGCATACTTCCGCTTCCGCAGGAGGTGGGAGCGGCCCTCGCCGACTATGTAATTCACGGGCGTCCACGCCTTCCGGTGCCTCAGGTCTTCCTAAGTGCTCGTGCTCCTGTGAGGTCCATCGCCCCTCGCACCGTTGGCGGCATCGTGGGCAGGCACTTGTTACGGGCGGGAATCCGAGCCCCCAACTACGGCGCCCATCTGCTGCGCCACAGCCTGGCAACCTGCTTGGTCAATCAAGGTGTTCCCATCAAGCAAATCGCTGACCTGCTCGGACACGTCAGCATCAACACCACCGCGATTTACACCAAGGTGGATACGGTGACCCTGGCCGCCGTCGCCTTGCCCTTCCCAGGAGGTGAGTCATGATGAGCTTCCAAAGCGTCTTTGCCGAGCAGCTTTCAGCCTACCTGGATCTCCGCCGTGCCTTTGGGTTTCGATTTCAGAAACAGGCCTCAGAACTCCTGATCTGTGCGGAAAATGAAGTGGGCCCGATTTCAGCCTGGGGCATCGCCCACGAGGGTGTAGACCAGCTTGAGGTTGGTACCTGGATATTTGAGCTCGGCAGCATTGAGTTCATCGAGCAGATGTTCAATCGCTCGATTGGACCGAGGATTGGCCATCGAATGAACGCTGACCGTCAAGACTCCCCCCTTGGTGTCGACGGATAAGTCCGCCTCCGAACGGAACAAGTCCCGCAGCAGTGAGCGAGCATCAATGGTCGCGGGCTAACGCTTCTCGCACGATTTCTGTCAAGGCCGTTTCCGCTCGGTAAGCAATCAGCTTCACCGTGTCCATCAGACGCTTGCGGCTGGGGGCCAGACGTTCGAACTTCTCCTCCACAGGAAACTCGTCCCACTGCAGGTGGTGGGGCGTCTGTTGGCGTTGCTGTTTGACTTGCTCCCATTCATGTTCGAGTTGCTCGATCTCTTCCAGGAGTTCGCTCTTGCGTTGTTCCCACTTCGGCAACTCTTGAGGGTCGGTTTGCGGGTGGAGCGTGTGGGCGGCGAACTCAGCCTGTCGCCGTTGGAGTTTCCCTTGGAGCGATCGCAAGCGATGATCCAAGTCCCGCCAACGGGGGTTGACCACGGGGCGGTTGGTCCCAGGAATCTCCTCGGTCCGATATTCGCTAAGTAGGTCGATGGCATAGTGTTGCATCATGTAACGGAAGAAGTTTTCCTGGGCCCATCGGCTGAAGAGCGCCGCCGCGTCCTCGGGGGCCGGCTGCCCGTAGGCGGTGCTGATCAAGCTGACTTGATGGCCGCTGCGGGTCAGCTTGCGGACTTCCCGGACCCACAAGCCGTTCTTCTGGTCGCCGATCCACGAGCCCCTTTCGGCCAGTTTCATCGACACCCTCTCGCCGCGCGGCAGCCTGAGCGCAGTGTCGGCGAATGCCTCTTCCGGCCACCTCTCTTGGGGATACTTGTGATAGGTGACGCAAGCGATGCGATGCGTCTGCCACATTGCTTTGAAGAAGGCCGGGCTGTAACCTTCCCGGTCGAAGATGATCACGAAGCGACACCGGTGCGGGTCGGCCTCGAGTTCTTCTTTACTGGGCTGACGGGGAACCTCTTGCAGCAACCGCGGCACGATGTCGCTCGACAGTGCTTCCAGGAGCCCGTGATCGATGGGTCGTTCGACAGAAAAGAAGGGCTGGCCCAGGGCGTCATTGGCCCAGTAGTCGGTGGTCCCGCGCAGGCAGAGTCGTTGGCGAGCCACATAACGCCTGGGCAGTTCGGTCTGCTTTCCATGATAGAGCCGCACGTGGCCGTCCACGTACAGGGTGCCGGCCAGTTCGGGATCGGCCTCCAGCCACTGCCGGGAAAGCAGACCGGCCCATTGTTCGGGAGCGTTGCCTTGGCTGAGTTGAGACAGCTTTCTTTCGCAGGCAGCGGACTTCCGGAACGCGATCCAGCCCCAGGAGTTTTCCCAGTTCACCCGGCGCTTCGTATTGCAATTGCTCGACCGTCTGGATGCGACACAGCGCCATGTACGCCAATAGCGTCACCACGTGCAGTGTCGTGTAATAACCGCCCAGTGACGGGAAGGTCTTCTCCAGATGTTCAAACAACCCGTTGGCCGCCAAGGCGGGCAAGGCCGAGAGCACCCCGCCGAAACAAACATCTCGGCAATCTTCAAACCGGGTCGGCGCCCCTTGCAGCATGCCCATGGCAGCCAAGACGCGTTCTTCGGGCCGCGTACAAGCGACACCCATTTGCGCCGACGCGTCAGCCAGGCTCCGCTCAGATTTGTCCGAGGCCTGTTGCTCGAGCGAGGGGGTCGGTTCGGATCGAGAAGGCTCGCGTAGCCGTCCTTGATTGATCGCTTTGCGGAGCGTGTTGTAAGGCACGCCCAATTCGTCGGCTACCTCGCGGCGAGAACAGCCGCGGCTCAGTAGCTCTTGCGCTCGCGCTGTGACGTCCTCGGTCATCACCGTCGCGCCACGTCCTTGGCGCGGTTGATAGAAGGCCTCAATCCCTTCTTCCCGGTATTTCTTGACGCTGCGTTTGACGCTATTTTTGGAAACCCCGAACGTCCGCACGATCTCCCACTGTCGGCACGCTCCCTGGCAGACCAACTGAGCCGTAAACATCCGAAACGATCGCCGGTCTTCTTCGGGATGACGGAAGATCGGAGCTATGCCACAGAAGTAGGTCCACTCGCCATTGTCTCGAACGACACTGATTCGGTTATTGATTGGGGTTGCTCCATCGGGGATGATCGGTAATAATGCTTGGGGCAAGGTACCTTCCTCCTGGAATCTTCGGGTTCTTATTGTAAAGGTCGAAGGTACCTTTTTATTTTC
>JALLOL010000204.1 GCA_027717875.1 Acidobacteria bacterium AH-259-L09
ACAGTCCTTTCAGAAATACTTCTATAGCACACCTATCAAGATAAGAAATCACCTTAGGGGCAGAAGCAGCACATCCTCTGATACTCCCGCCGGTCCTTCGCGGGTTCTATGCCCGGCACAGGTCAAAGTAAGGCTGATTGGCGAGATCCGCCTCGAAGCCCGGGTACAGCCAAGCGTATCCATCGCCGTTATGCAGTTCAAAGTAGTACATCAGAGGAAAAGCTGAATTCGTGTAATCGCCGGGAATGGTGTAACTCCAGGTGCCGCCTTTGCCGGTCATCTCTTCAATTTGGTAAGCCTCCACCTGGTTCACGTGCCGGTAGTGGAGCTTGACCGTCTGGACTTTGCTGCTTCTTGAAGACAGAACGATGTCCAATGGTTGGCCCGGATGATATCTGGTGGGTACGTGGTGCTCGCATTCGGGTGTGGCCAGCCGCGGTAGCAGCCATTCCGAGGCAGCCTGACTCGGACCCTTTAGTGTCGATGCCGATCGGTCCCCTTTCTCCTTCAGGAGCCGCTCCATATACTTCAGATCCTGATCGATGGCGGGCAGACGGTCCGCCCAATGACCACGCCGGTGCGGCAACTGGCCAAAAGCCAAGTCGTCCACATAGGCGCCGCGTGTTCGTTTCACAATTCCGGACCAGGCTTCGCGGGCGGCCCGGTAGAAGTAGACGGCATCGCGCAAGGAGTCCAGATCGCCTTTCTTTTCATAGAGGGTGTACGCGATCCCGGCCCGCATTTTCTCGGCGAAAAACATCCCCAATCCGTTGTGAACGGCTATGTCGAGAAACAAGCGTCTCATGGAGGAATCCTTGGGGTTGGGGACACTCGCCCTGGCCTGGGAAATCTGTTCCGCCGAAATCTTGGCGAAGCCTTCCAGCAAGTCCGCTACATTGGCTGGTGAATACCTGCCGCTGGGTTGGCCGTTGATCAGCTCATCTACAAACTCGTTGATCGGGGAAAACATGGCCGGGTCGAGAGGGCTCACCCGTCCGAACACTCTCGGGATTGGCGTATCCCGATAAGGATGTGGGAGCTTCTCATCGGCGATGGGCATGTTGGTATACATCTCAGGCCAGTAGGTCATGGCGGACGCCGACGGCAAGTGCGCCGAGGTGATTAGCGGAAGGATACGACTCGCCTGCCCCAGGGAAACCTCAACCGAAGATGCTGCCGCGCCGAACTCCGTGCGCAGGTAACGCCGATAGGATTCGGGATTGGCATCAGGATCGTAGAGGTGTCTACCCCAGACTCTGTAGCTGTAAAGGTACTTGCGCCAGTCTCCATCCTCAGGGACCAGGGAGTTGTCGGCGTAGATGCGCCGCTCGGGTGACACCCCCGAACCCTGTCGGCCTTTGAAGCACAACGGTTCACATACTTCCATACCGAGGCTGCCGCAAAAGCTGGCATGACGCCCATAGCCCGAGGCCAGGGCCGGATCCGCCCACAGGAGCACCTTCTGCTTGCCAGGCCAAACGCGGTGGTACACTCCGTACTCCCGGTCCTCTAAGAGGTAATCGGAGTAGCCATATCGAGCCGTGCTGTTCCGCGGACTGCGGGTGGAGCTGGGCGCTGGCACGCGTTCCCGCTCGCGCATGGCTGCCTGGTGTGAGGGCAAGCCCATGTGTTCCGCCGACAGTTTTGTGGAGACCCGCACCGGTTGTCCGGTATCCAGCGCCATCTGGATCTGCTCAAAGGTGATCCCTTTGGCATGCAGGTCCATTTCAACGCGACGCCCACAATCGGCCACACCTTGAAAAACCGTTTCCCAAAAGCTGCGGGAGCCATCTGGGACACCGCTCTCGGAATGAGCGCGAAAAGTGATTCCGTCGATGGCCGGGCAGGCCTGGAGAAGGGTGCGGAGCGCATCGCGGCAGTACTGCGCATGGTTGGCGTCTGTCAGGCCGTCAATCACGTAGTTGACATTCGGACTATCGAAGCATTCGTACGAGTGCCCCCAGAGGCCCAGCTGAAAATGCAGCCCGCGTGTCGCCGCTTCGTTGCTGATGAACTGTAGCATCTCGAGATTGCGTTCCCGTTCCCCAGAGGGCAAACCGTTAACAGTTACCCGGTAGCCGGGAACGGAGACCAGATACGGATAAGCGAAAATGAAGTAAGAATCGAGGACCTCATTGGGAAAGTCGTAGCCCAGCCCCAGCGTCAAGGAAAAGCGGTTGAAGCGCTGGGTCATGAGCATGGACAGATATTCTTTCCAAAAGGACTTGTCGTAAAACCACGGTTTATCTTCGATATCGCTCACAAAGAGTCGCGTCATGCTGCGAATTGAATTGGCCGGCTGCTCGACCGAATGGTCAATGCCTCGAAGCATGGCCACCGGATCGCCGGCGTGAGTGATACGATCGGCTAGCTCCAGCATGCCATAGGTCAAGCCGCGCACATCGGACCCGGTCACCATCAGGGCCGGTTCATTCCGGACATTTGCGGCCACCAGCGCCAAGGACTCCGCGATGGTTGGAATGGACACGCCTGCGCGATCCGTTATCTGACGGACCAGTTTCGATCCGCTAGGGGCAACGATAATGCGCTCCCCTTCTTGGTGGATCTGGTCGAGATTGTAATGGATCTGTGCGGAAAGATTCCTCTCTTGGAGTGCGCTTTGCAACTGCCCGACAGCCCAGCGGATCGGCGGCCGTTTCAAGGTGGTGTCTGAAGCATCAGAGAGAACAAAGATGGTTACTTTGCGACCTTGTGCCCAGGCTCCGCTGGTAAACACCGGGCTGGAGGCCACCGCTGTGACGGCAGCAATGTCCTTGATAAACTCTCGGCGCGTTTTTACTCGCCCGCCCGACTCGTTGCTTTTATCAGTCATCAATTGGAAAATTAGATTACTTACCTTCGGCCGCCCATTTTTTCATCAGGGCAATGTTGCGGGTCAAAACGCTTCTCTGCTCGGGATCATCATCCTCGGCGTTAATATATACGGCCATGTCACTGTCGTACATAGCTTCCGATTCCGGGCCGTGGTCATTCGTACGTTTCATCCAATTGTCCAAGCGCTTTCTCAAGTTTTTCAGTCGAGTTTGATGTTTGGGGTCCGCAGCCAGGTTGTGGATTTCAAAAGGATCGTTTTTCAGATCATAGAGTTCCTCCTCGGGGCGAGTGGGGGTAAATAATAGTTCCTGCGTTTTATTCAGTGTGCCAGCCGCATGAGCCTCTCGCAGAGCTTTAATAATATCTTTTCCATCCTTGTAACGGTTGGGTTGCAGGTGGGGGCGATTGGGCAGGAAGTTGCGTATATATTTGTAGCGTGCTGTACGCAATCCTCGCAGGTGCTCAACCGTTTCATCGCATCGGTCGCGGGCGGCAAAAATAGTGGTCCGTTTTTTATAATCTTTGCTGAGGATATCCTTAGCCTGCATATATTCGGGGATATCAATTCCGGCGAGTCCGAGTGAAAGGGCTGCGATATCGATGTGCTCAACTAAATCGTCACGGACCTGCCCGGCTTTAATGGTGGGTCCAGCTATAACCAGGGGCACATGCAGGCCTTCCTCATATAAAAACTGTTTACCCCTGGCATGGCTTATTCCGTGGTCGGTCATAAATAAAACCACCGTATTTTCATAATCGCCTTCCTCTTTCAGCCGCCCGATAATGTCACCGACAAATTTGTCAGTTAGACGGACTGTATCGAGGTAGGCGGCCCAATCTTCTAAAATCACCGGATCGTTCGGATAATAAGGTGGAAGCTTCACTTTGGCGGAATCCGTTTTGCTGCCCAACAGATTCTCAACACGGGCGGCGAGTTTTCTGAAAGATTCCAAAGATCTTGCGCGGTGTTTTCCTCCGGGGAGGTGGATCTGTGCGAAGAAGGGTTGGCCGGATTTACGCTTACTCCAGTCGGGTCCGTCGTACATGGCGCTGTCCCATTCGAAGTTGTAGTCGGTCTTCCCCAAGCTTGTTCGATCTCTGTTGGGCCACCCGGTTATGGCTGTGTAGTAGCCGGCTTCTTGAAACAGTTCCGGGATAGGCCGAATGCCATCAGGCAGATGGATCTTCAATTTACCTCGACCGCTGCGGTGGTGATGAGCGCCTATGGATGTCTGGTACATACCGGTGATAAATGCCGAGCGGTTGGTGGAACAGACGGGCGCGGTTACGAAAGCTTTGGTAAACTTGACCCCGTTTGCCGCCAATCTATCCACGTGTGGAGTCTCAATCAGGGTTTCTCCATACGAGGAGAAATTGGCCGACATATCATCGATGATAATCCAGAGAATATTTGGTCTGGATGAATCCGCGGCGCTTAGAGTCAACCCAAACAGTACTCCTGCGGCTAGAATAAGAAAGTTGATACTTCTTTTTGTTTTCATCAGAAGGATAGGAATTCCTTTTTCGGACCGATTGTATTGTGGGGGAGAAAAGAGGTCAAGGAGCGGGACAAGGAGGCTCCTTCAACATGCGTCCCACCGTGGTCGCGCTTAGGTGCAAGCCCGGCGCGAGCCAGCCTCTGGGCGATCTTGACCTGGCCCATCGTGGGACAAAAGGTCTTCAATGGTTACACCACGTAGCGCACGAAGTCCGGGAATCGGTTGACCGGCTCGCGAAGCTGCAAGAGAGCTTTCGGGCCGAGTTCGTCAACGCGTTTCGACCAAGATGCGACCGTTGTCGGC
>JALLOL010000205.1 GCA_027717875.1 Acidobacteria bacterium AH-259-L09
AGAGCGGTTCGTGAGGCTCTTCACCGGAGATAGAAATCGGATATTTCTCATCGAAGCAAGCCGAGCAGAAGTTGTGCTCATCAGAAACCGCGCTTTTCATTCCCTCCGGGGAAAGGTAGGCAAGAGTGTCCGCGCCGGTGAATTTAAGGATCTCCTCTACAGTTTTATTGGCTCCGATGAGTTCCGCGTGAGTCGGCGTATCGATGCCATAGTAGCAGGGAGAAATCGTGGGAGGCGAACTGATCCGCAAGTGGACTTCCCGGGCTCCGGCTGATCGAACCATCTCCACGATCTTTCTGCTGGTGGTTCCCCGAACAATGGAGTCGTCGATCAGAACAATTCTTTGATTCTCAAGTAACTCTCTGACGGGATTCAGCTTAATCTTAACGCCAAAGTGACGGATAGCCTGCTTGGGTTCAATGAAGGTGCGGCCCACATAGTGATTACGTATTAAACCGAATTGGAAAGGAATCTGCGATTCATCCGAGTAACCCAAGGCGGCGGTCACTCCAGAGTCGGGAACGGGTACCACGAGGTCTGCCTCCACTGGGGCTTCTCGGGCCAGTTGTCGACCCATCAAATAACGACTTTGGTGCACACTTCTTTCAAACACCTTGCTGTCGGGGCGGCTGAAATAAACATGCTCGAAGATGCAGTACGAGTGCGCAGGGGCGGGCGGGAGGAAAGAGGAATGCAATTGCCCATCCTCTATTTTCAGAACTTCGCCAGGAATCACATCCCGAACATATTTCGCCCCAATTAGGTCGAACGCACACGTTTCCGATGCCAGCGTGTAGGAATTATCCAGCTGGCCAAGACAAAGCGGCCGAACTCCAAAAGGATCCCGAATGGCATAAAGCTGTCGAGGCGTTTGTAACAGCATGGAGTAAGCGCCTCGAATTTGACGAAGAACTTCTCGGAGAGCTCGGTTTAGGTCTCCCTCAGAGCATCGGGCAAGCAGGTGCAATACGACCTCAGTGTCACTGGTGGATTGAAAGATGGCTCCTTCGCCTTCTAATTTTTGGCGAAGTTGCTTGCTGTTGATCAGATTCCCGTTGTGCGCCAGCGCAATTGCTCCGCGCCAGGACTCCGAGACAATCGGCTGGGCATTATCCAGAGAGGTTTCACCGGTGGTCGAATAGCGCACATGTCCGATGGCGGAGTCTCCCACCAGTTTGCTAAGTTTCTTATCGTCGAAGACGTCGGCGACATAACCCATACCCTTCTCTTGATAGAGCCTTGATCCGTCTGAGCTGACGATCCCAGCAGACTCCTGTCCCCGATGTTGAAGAGCATATAAGCCGAGGTAAGTGTGTTGGGCAGCCTCTTGATGAGCGGCGATCCCAAACACCCCACACTCGTCATGAAACTTGTCTTCTTCCAATTCCCTATTCAATTCCAAAAACCCTGTCTAAGGAAGTGTTCCACTCCCGGAGTATAGTGGGGATGGGGATAGAGATCAAAAGTTGCTCGTTTACCGATAATTGAAAGTCTTCATGGGCAACTGTCCCCAATCTCGTGACCGGAAGACTGGAAACTGCTTGTAAAAACTCGGCCTCTTCCTTCTTCTTCACCGAGACCACAACACGGGTGGGCGCTTCGCTGAAAAGGTAGTAATCAGGGCGAAGCGATGTGCTCGCTTCAACCTGAAGACCACAGCCGGGCGCGAAACAGCATTCCGCTAACGCAAGGGCAAGCCCTCCTTCAGAGACATCGTGGGCGGATTCGATCAGTCCCTTGCGGATTAGTTCAAGGAGCCCATCTTGCAGGACTTTTTCTTGGCTTGGATCGACGGTGGGGCAGGGTCCGCAAAGGGGTAAGCCAACCTGTTCCAGATAGATACTGCCGCCCAGTTCGGCTCGGGTTTCGCCCAACAGGTAGACCTCATCTCCGGCATCCTTAAAATGGGATTCTCGCGCAAACTGCAGATCATCAATTTTCCCTACGATGCCCAGTACCGGAGTTGGAAAAACAGCGGCTCCATTGGTTTCGTTGTAAAAGCTCACATTTCCTCCGGTTATGGGAGTGTCAAAGGTTTTACAGGCCTGAGCAATTCCCTCCACGGTTTCGATAAATTGCCACATTACCTCCGGGTTTTCCGGACTGCCGAAATTTAGGCAATTGGTCGCAGCAAGCGGGTGAGCGCCGGAACAGACCACGTTGCGGCAGCTTTCGGCCACGGCCAGCATGGCACCCATGCCGGGATCCAGATAGCAGTAACGGCTGTTTCCGTCCAGGCTTATAGCCAGTCCACCTCGAGTTCCCTTCAGGCGAAATACTGCAGCATCACTTCCCGGCACGACGACCGTATTAGTGCGAACCATGTGGTCGTATTGCTGGTAGACCCAACGGCGACTGCACAGGTGGGGGGATTTCACCATTTCTAACATCAGCGTGTTGTAGTCGGAAGGCTGGGGAAAATCCAGCTCCTGCCAGCGAACGAGCTCAGACAGATATCGAGGTTTTTGAGCCGAGCGGTGGTACTGAGGAGCCTCATCAGCCAAGGCCCTGCTGGGAATCTCCACAATTTTCTGACCTTTGTTATAGACGACTAGATTGGGGCATTCACGCACTTCGCCGATGACGACCGCTTCCAGATCCCATTTGCCAAAGATTCGAAGAAGCTCTCCTTCCCTTCCTTTTTGGCCCACGAGTAACATTCGCTCCTGCGATTCCGAGAGCATAATCTCGTACGGAGTCATGTTCTCCTCACGTTGGGGAACACGAGCTAACTCGATCTCAACACCCGTTCCTCCGCGACTTCCCATCTCACAGGTAGAACAGGTCAGGCCGGCTCCGCCCATATCCTGGATGCCGACTACCACCCCGGCTTTCATGGCTTCCAGACAAGCTTCCAGGAGAAGTTTTTCCAAAAAGGGATCACCCACCTGGACGTTAGGACGTTTCGACTGGGAGTCCTCACTGAATTCTTCGGAGGCCATTGTCACGCCGTGAATTCCATCACGTCCCGTCCTGGCACCGACATAGATCACTGGGTTCCCTACCCCGGAAGCTTTCGCCCGACAGATCTGATCCACGGGAGCGACACCCAAACAGAAAACATTCACGATCGGATTGTGGCTGTAGCGTTCTTGAAAATAGATCTCTCCTCCCACAGTGGGAATTCCGATGCAGTTACCATAGCCTGCAATCCCAGCGACGACTCCTTCCATAATCAGTTGATTACCCGGTTGCTCCAAAGGTCCAAAATGCAAAGAATTCAATAGAGCAATCGGCCGCGCTCCCATGGTGAAGATGTCGCGAATGATTCCGCCCACTCCGGTTGCAGCTCCCTGATAGGGTTCGATAAAGGAGGGGTGGTTGTGTGATTCAATCTTAAAGACTGCGGCAAGCCCTTCTCCGATATCTATGACGCCGGCGTTTTCACCCGGACCCTCAATCACTTGTGGGCCCTTTGTCGGAAGCTTCCTAAGGTGCGGGCGCGAGCTCTTATAGCTGCAATGCTCTGACCACATCACCGAGAAAATGCCTAATTCTGTCAGATTTGGCTCACGCCCCAGACGCTTCTTGATCCGCTCGTATTCTTCCAGGGTAAGTCCGTGGCTTTCAATAAGGTCGAGGGTCATCTCCACTCGAGTGCTACTTCTCCTGATTTATCATTGATTGGAAGATAGAACAGCCGTCTTTGGAACCTAGCAGAGGCTCGGAGGCACGTTCAGGATGGGGCATCAGGGCCATGACATTTCCTTCGCGATTCCTCACTGCAGCGATACTGTGCACTGACCCATTGGGATTGGCCTCAGGGGTGATATTCCCGTCCGGATCGCAATAGCGAAAGACGATTTGTTCGTTTTCCTGGAGTTGCACCAATTCATCCGGAGAGATAAAGAAATTCCCATCGTTATGGGCAATCGGGAGCCTCAAGATCTGCCCTTTTTTACAAGCGGTTGTGAATGGCGTCTCACCGTTTTCGGTGCGCAGGTGAACGTGCCGGCAAATAAATTTGAGGCCGGCGTTGCGCAGCAGGACTCCTGGCAGCAATCGGGCCTCCTGCAGGATTTGAAAGCCATTGCAGATACCCAGAACCAGTTTTCCGTCCCTGGCGTGTCGGTGCACACTCCCCATGATAGGAGAAAACTTAGCGATGGCACCACAGCGCAAGTAATCTCCGTAAGAAAATCCACCCGGTATGATAATGGCGTCCACCTTTTGGAGGTCGGTATCCTGATGCCACAAAAAGACGGTCTCCTGTCCCATCGCATGCTTGAGCGCGTGGTAGGTATCGTGATCGCAATTCGAGCCGGGGAAGATAATCACTCCGAACTTCATGAAATGTCTTCTATTTCAAAGCTTTCAATGATCGGATTCGACAGTACCTCTCGTGCAATCTCTTCGACAAGTTGGCGAATGGTCTGCTCATCCTTAGGACTATCGAACTCTACCTCGAAGTATTTGCCCTGGCGGACTTTACTGACCTCGACATGTCCCATCTTATTGAGAGAACGACGGATTGTCTGTCCCTGTGGGTCAAGCACTCCTTCCTTTAGCTGAACAATGACTTTGGCTTTCATCCCACGGATCCCGCGGATTCTACCGAATCAGAATTTACGACTCTCCTCAAGCCCTATTCTAACATCAAGGGCCGTCTTCCATGATGGGATCGCTCTCTTGAGCT
>JALLOL010000206.1 GCA_027717875.1 Acidobacteria bacterium AH-259-L09
TCTTCATTTCGAAGAGCGTATTTGCCGTTTGCTGGGTTGCGAGGCAGCTACGGCCTGCAACAATAACGCGGCTGCCGTGTTGCTGATTCTCAATACCCTGGCCCTGGGGAAAAAGGTGCTGGTTTCTCGCGGAGAATTGATTGAGATTGGAGGTTCTTTCCGCATCCCCGCGATCATGGAGCGAAGCGGCGCGATACTAAAGGAAGTGGGGACCACCAATAAGACAAAGGTCTCAGACTATCGCGATGCTATTGCCCGCGAGACTGCCTTGATTCTGCGAGTGCATCCGAGCAACTATAAAATTGTTGGATTCACCCACCGTCCACAACTTCCTGAACTCGTCGAGTTAGCCCGGGAGACTAAAATTCCCCTGGCGGAAGATGTGGGCAGCGGGCTTCTCTTCCCCACATCCCATCCCTTTTTGCGGGAGGAACCCTCCGTCCAAGCGGTTCTGACTGAAGGAGTTGATCTCGTCTCCTTCAGTGGAGACAAGCTCCTGGGCGGTCCGCAGGCCGGCATCATTGTAGGCAAAAAGAAGCTGGTTGACGCCATTCGCCGGAATCCCCTCATGCGAGCCTGCCGCGTCGACAAGGTGACCTACTCCGCCCTGGAGTGGACGCTGATCCAGTACGAAAAAGGCACCTATGAGAAAACAATCCCCGTTCATCAGATGCTTTGCGCCGATGCCGAGCAAATCAAGGCCCGCGCCGAGCGGGTGCGGGATCTTCTCGACTCGAATGTCTTTCGAATCGAAATTAAACCGGGCTATTCCTTGATCGGGGGCGGTTCAGCACCTGAGGAACAAATTCCCACTTACCTGCTGGCCGTCACCTCAGGACAACGTTCTGTGAATGAGCTGGAAAGGGGTCTGAGGGAGTCCACCGTACCGATTGTGGCGCGGATTGAGGATGACCAACTGATGCTGGACTTGCGGACCGTCTTTCCGGAGCAGGAAGACACCATCATTTCCGCTTTCGCCGAGATTGCGGCTGGGTGATCACTGGTGAAAATTCGATCAGGTGTCGGTAAGGATTGACTTTGTCGACTCGGACTCTCACCCTGTCACCGATTCGGTACACTTTTTTCGTATTCTCACCGATCAGGCAGTGGTGGCGCTTGTTGAAAACGTAAAAGTCATCCCACATCGTTTCGATGGGAACAAAGCCCTCCACGAAATGCTCAAAGAGCTCCACAAAAAAGCCATTCCGTTTGACTCCGATAATAAAGGCCTCGTACTCCTCTCCCAGGCGCTCGGCCATAAATTTCGCCATTAACCAGCGCATGATTTCGCGCTCCGCCTCAACGGCCTTCAGTTCTCGTTCCGTGGAGCGGAGGGCGATCTCGTGTAGACGTTCGTAGAGTCGCTCTGCTTCCGAACCTGAAATATCCCGGTCGATTGCCATTTTCAAGATGCGATGAACGACCAGATCCGGATAGCGCCGAATCGGTGATGTAAAGTGAGTGTAGCAGGGCGCAGCCAAACCAAAATGGCCCTGGTTTACTTCTGAATACCGGGCCTGTTTAAAGGAGCGAAGCATTAAATAGGAGAGAAACTGCTCCTCCGGCTTTCCGCTCAGCTTCCTCATGAGCTTTTGAAAGGTCCGGGACGGGTATCGGCCCTCTTGATTTTGTTCCAACCAATAGCCAAACTTGGCTGCAATTTCCAAAAACCGCTCGACCTTGGCGGGATCCGGATCCTCATGGACCCGATAAATCAGTAGGACGCCACATTGCTCCAGATACTGGGCGACGGTTTCGTTGGCCAGAAGCATGAACTCCTCGATAATACGATGTGCCTCGTTCCGTTCCGAACGCACGATGTCGAGAATCTCTCCGTCAATGTCGTACTCGATTTCCGCCTCCGGGAGGTCAAAATCAATGGTCCCCCTTTTCACCCGTTTCGCAGTGAGGATCTGGCACAGCTCTAGCATCCACTCGAAGCTTTCAAGGAGATAATCGTACCGCTCTCGCAGTGCTTGGTCCCGATCGATGAGGATTTCCTTTACGGCGGAATAGGTCATCCGCTCATTACTGCAGATGACCGAGCGGCAAAATTGAGCGTCCTGGACTTGTCCTTCAGGATCGACCTCCAGGACCACACTCACGGTCAGCCGATCCACCCCGGGATTCAGGCTACAAAGCTCGTTGGAAAGTCTCTCAGGCAGCATGGGAACCGCTCGATCGGGGAAATAGACCGAGGTTCCCCGCAACAACGCTTCTGCATCCAGACGGCTGCCGATCGCAACATAGTGGCAGACATCGGCAATATGCACCCAGAGCCGAAAATTGCCGTTCTCCAGCCTTTGAATGCTGACAGCGTCATCGAAATCGCGCGCCGACTCACCGTCAATGGTGACAGTGGGCAGATTTCGAAAATCTGCTCTGTTTTTAATCTCTTCTTGATCGGGTTCCTCTGCAGCCTGTGCTTCTCGGAGAACTTCCTGCGGAAAATCCATGGGAATCTGTGAGTTGTGGCAGACAATCTTGTATTGAATCTCCGGATCGTCCGGATCACCCAGCACCTCACTGATTTTTCCCAGGGGGACCTGCTGCCGGCCCGGCTGGGCGACGATCGAGACGGCCACAATTTTGCCATCGGCCACCTTCTCCGCCCGGGCATCCACGAGGCGAACCATGTAGTGGTAGCGCTGGTCTAAAGGAGCGACGTAAGTGTCTTTACGGTAGCGAAACAGCTTTCCAACGATGGCCTCCCGAGCCCGAGAGATGACCCGGACAATCTCCCCCTCCAAAGAACCCTTCTCTTTTTTCCTTCGAGCGCGGCGCGGCGGGACCAGCCGCACACCAACCGTGTCCCCATCAACAGCGCTTCCCATCTTCTTTGGCGGAATGAAAACGTCTCCGGAAAGAGAGGCATCCTCGGGGATGACAAACCCGTAGCCATCGGGGTGGCAGACCAGACGCCCCGTTACGGTAGCTTGCGTTTTCTTTCGAGCCATTTCCAAGTTCCAGTTCCAAGTTTCAGGTTACAGACTCCAGGACCTCAGAGAACAGGGACAATCCCTTTTGCAGAATGTCGGGCTCGCCACCATAGCCTATTCGGACAAAATGGTCCATGCCGAAATGGTCTCCCGGAACAATGAGTACGCTCTTTTCGTCTCTCACTCGCCGGCAGAGGACGCTCGAGTTCACGGCCAGGTCATATTTGAGATAAACGATCGCTCCGGCCCGAGGCGGGATCATGCTGAAAAGCTCACCATGTTGCTTCGCCCAGTCCTGGATGATGGGGAGTTGAGAGCGGATGATTTCGCGGGTGCGTTCCAGTATCTTTTGCCTGCGAGCAGGCTCCAAGGCCGCACAGGCCAGTCGATCGGAGAGAATTCCTGGTCCAATCGTTGTGTAGTCCTTGTAGGACCAAAGCTGAGCAATCTTCTCTGGCGGTCCCACGGTCCAGCCGATGCGCAACCCGGGCAGGCCATAGGCCTTGGAAAGACCACAGTTGACCAGAAGCCGATCGTATCGACCATAGAATGAGGGGGTGGTTTGGCCACTGAGTTCCGCTCCCTGGTAAACCTCATCCGAGAGAATCCAGGCACCGACACGGCTGGCCAGCTTGCAGATCGCACCCATCTCGTCCTGGGTGAGAACTGCCCCGGTAGGATTGTTCGGGTTGCACAAAGCAATGAGGCGTGTGCGGTCACTGATCAGCCCTTCGAGTTCCTCGAGATCAGGAGCCCAGCGACCATCGACCTGCTGTAAAGACCAGGGTTTAACTTCGGCGCCAAGGGATCGGGCAATTCCCCAGATCTGCATATAGTTGGGAAGCATCATCACCACTTCGTCCTGCGGCTCAACCAAGTTCCAGACACTCACATAGTTGGCCTCGGCGGTTCCGTTCGTAACCATCACCTGATCGACGTCCCCCCCCGGATAGAGAGTGCTGATTCGTTTGCGCAATTTGACGGAACCATTCGTCTGCGGGTAGCCAAGACACTCCTCTCGGAGGTCGTCGGGCAGGAGATCGCCAACGCGCATGGGCTGAACTCCACTTTCAGCCAGGTTGTACTTCACCAGGTTTTCCCAGGTGGACTGCTCTCTTTCCAGCTCAAAAACTTCAATTCTCATGAGCAAATCCGCTCCCTTCCATTGGTTGAATGCCTTCTTCAGCCGCGATCGCAGAGTACCGCTTTCAGCGCATCCAGGCCGATTTTATTACCGCTGATGATCAAAACGACATGCTTATTATGGAATCTTTCCTTGGAACTTGTCACAACTGGATCTCCGGAATATCTCAGAGACTCATACCGGAGCCCTTCTCTTCCCTTACCTCATCGCCAAGCATTTCTCAACAGGCGGCCTACCGAAGATTCCAGAGTAGGCCACACTTCCGCTAGCCGTTTTCCATTGCCTCTCCCAGCCTGAGAATTCAGCATCAAGACAAGGAACCTCCCGACATTCGCTTTCCACCTGGTGATGAGTGGTGTAGACTTGTATACCGTCATGGAGCTTATGGGGCAGCGGTAAGGCACCACTGGCCAGCTCCGGTGGAGGTGGCTCCATAAGTTATTGATTCTAAACGTGCCGGAGTGGCGGAATTGGCAGACGCGCTGCGTTCAGGGCGCAGTGGGCTTTACGCTCGTGCGAGTTCGAGTCT
>JALLOL010000207.1 GCA_027717875.1 Acidobacteria bacterium AH-259-L09
TCCTCATGGCGGCCGCTGCGGTTTCCATAGTTGCGGGTGGGCTTAATCTAGGGGTGGATTTTACCGGGGGGACACTCGTCTATGTGAGGTTTAAAGAGGAGCCCCAACTGGACCGGATCCGTCGAACTTTGAGTGAGGCGGGCCTTCAGGCAGAGCAGGTCATACGCTTCGACAATCCGTCGCAGAACGCGGTGCAGATCCGGATGGCGCGTCTCGAAAGCGAAGAACAAGACCTCACCCAGGAGAGCAATCAGGTCTTTGAGGCCCTTCGCAGAGAGTATGATCAAAGCTGGCTGCAGACGGAAAAACTTGATCTGAATAACGTTCCGAAGAGCGCATTGTCGACTCGATTACAGGAGCTTGGTCCCGAAAACCTTCGAGACGAGCGTTCCATCTCGGAGTTTGCCCAGCACTACGACGAGCTGGCGGGAAAGATCATTGGTTATCGAACGACTCACAGTGGAATTATCCAAGGTTTTTCAGGATTGGATCAATTGGGACTTCCCACGGTAATTGCCAAGGTGCTGCAAGAAAACTTTTACCTGGGTGAATTTAGGGTGATCAGCGTGGAAAGTGTTGGGCCCAAAGTTGGTCAGGAGCTGAGGACGAGAGCGCGTGCTGCCATCCTTGTGGCCCTGCTTCTGATGTTGTGCTACATAGCCATTCGGTTCTGGCCCATCTACGGTCTGGCGGCGCTTGTGGCGCTTTTTCACGACGTGTTCATCACCGTGGGAGCTTTCTCTATAACCAACAAGGAAATTTCGCTCCCCGTCGTGGCAGCACTGCTGACCCTGATCGGGTACTCCATTAATGATACGATCGTGGTGTTTGATCGAGTACGAGAGAATTTGAGGCTGATGCGGCAAAGTGACCTGGCCACCATCATCAATAGCAGCATCAATCAGACTTTGAATCGGACAATTATGACTTCCGGGATGACTTTTCTGGCCGTCTTCTCTCTGTATGTGTTTGGTGGCCAAGTACTGAATGGTTTCTCATTTGCGCTTGTAATCGGTGTAATCATAGGAACATATTCATCAGTTGCCATTGCGAGTCCCATTGTTCTTTGGTGGCAAAACTACTCAGATAAAAGGAAGAAGCGCCGCTGATTTGGAGATGATATCTTGTAACCCCAGATTTGTGACAGTGTTACGGGATTGTTCAAATAAAAAATTATCTTGACTCGAGGGGAAGCCAATAGTAAGATCGGCCTATCTTGGTTGCATCCTATAAGGGCATTTAAAGAGTTGAGATAGGAAAGGAAAGCAAATGTTTGACAACCTCATCGAGTCGTCCGCGCATGGAGGTGGTCGAAGCACCGTTGCTTTGTTGATCTCCTTTGTCGTTCACCTCGTCGTCATTGTGACCGTGATCGTGATTCCACTCGTCTACTACCAGGTACTTCCGCAGGAGCAATTGTTGACATTCTTAGTGGCACCGCCGCCGCCACCTCCGCCGCCACCGCCGCCGCCACCTCCGGCGTCGGCGCCTCCGGTTCGCAAAGTGCAAATCGTCAAGCTGGATCCATCCAAGTTCATGGCACCGACGGAAGTGCCAAAGGAAATTCCAGCTCCAACGGATGATATTCCACAGATTTCCGGTTTTGTTGGAGGCGTGGGCGGAGTGCCTGGAGGTGTCGTGGGTGGAGTTCCAGGAGGTGTTGTGGGTGGCGTAATTGGCGGAATTCCCAGTGCCGCTCCACCACCGCCACCGCCGAAAAAGAAAAAGCAACCCATCCGAGTGGGTGGGAATGTTCAGGCTTCTAAGCTCATTCGTCGGGTGGAACCCGAATATCCAGAGCTGGCCAAGCGGGCTCGTGTTCAGGGTATCGTGCTGCTTCAGGTGACGGTCAATGAACAAGGAAGCGTGGCCGGGATTAAAGTGATCAGAGGTCATCCGCTTTTGACTCAGGCAGCGGTAGGTGCAGTGCAGCAGTGGATATACTCGCCGACCTTGCTCAACGGTGAACCGGTTCCGGTTATTGCTACGGTGACGGTGAATTTCGTACTCAGGTAGATTAGACTAAACGGGCTTGTTTCTGTCTTTATGAGGTGCAACACTATAGCTTTTTGAGGAGGTATACATGACTGGTTTTATTGAAATGTGGGGTCAGATGGGGGTGCTGGCACAGGCCGTGGTTGTCGTCCTCGGCTTCATGTCGATCTGGTCCATTTCAGTCATGATTGAGCGCTATATCACCTTTCGAGCGGCTCGCAAGCAGTCGCGCGACTTCGCTCCTGTCGTGGCTGAAGCCCTGAAAAATGGCAATATCCGTGAAGCCATTGAGCTCGCTGAGGCCAAAGAGCATAGAAAGAGCCACTTGGCCAAGGTACTGGTTGCCGGTCTCCAGGAGTTCAATGCCCATGAGGGGTCGAGTGCAATCCCTGGTGAGACAATTGAAGCCTCGAAAAGGGCGCTTCAAAGAGCCACTGCGATTGGTGTCGAGGAGTTCAAGCGGGGTCTCGGAGGTTTGGCTACCATCGGTGCTACCGCTCCCTTTGTGGGGCTGTTTGGAACTACCATCGGCATCATTAATGCATTCACCGGTATGGCCGCGGGGGAGGACACCGGACTGGCCGCGGTGGCTGGGGGAATTGCCGAAGCGTTGATTGCGACGGCGTTCGGACTGTTCGTGGCAATCCCAGCGGTGTGGATGTACAATTACTTCAGTACCAAGATCGAATCCTTTGTAGTGGAAATGGACAATTCCTCCTCCGAGTTGGTCGATTATTTCTTGAAGCGGAGAGCTGAAAAGCATGGCAGTGAATCGTGAAGGCAGGGCGATTGTCAGCGGTGTAACAGCGGACATCAACGTGACTCCGATGGCCGACGTTATGTTGGTGCTGCTCATCATCTTCATGATCACCACGCCACTCTTGCAGGAGGGCGTCTTCGTCAACAAGCCATCGGCCAGAAATGCGCAGGAAGCTCCCGAAGCCGAAGTCGAGGATGCAACCATGGTGACGGTTACACGGAACCAAGAAGTGTGGATCAACCGTGCGCTTGTACCGGATGAGCAGGTTGCCGAGATCCTGGCGGACAGAATCGCTCTGGCTCCCGAGCTGCCGCTCTTTATCAAGGGTGATGTGGCTACCCGATATGGAAAGATAGTCGAAATTGTGAACAACGCCCGTGATGCTGGAGCGGAACGGATCGGATTGATGGTCGATCGGCAGAGAGAAGAAGGGAGGTAGTCGTCCTATGGCAATGGCAGGTAGGAGCGGCGGTGGGCCCACATCAGATATCAACATTACTCCTTACATTGACATTCTGCTGGTGTTGCTGATTATCTTTATGGTGATTCAGCCCACCACTCAGTATGATCTTGAGGCTCGGGTTCCACAAAAACTTCCGGAAGATATGCCGGAGAATGTGATCGTCAAGTCGGATGCCATCGTTGTTTCCATCGCCTCCACCGGTGCTCTTCGCATTAACCAGGACGCTGTGACATTACAGCAGTTGGGGGCCAGACTCTTTGACATTTATAGCGCACGTGCCAACAAAAACATGTTCATCCAAGGGGATGCCGATCTCGCCTTCGAAGAGGTAGTCAGGGTGATCGATATCGCGAAAGGAGCCGGTGTGGGAGACATCGGCCTCATGACTGAGGAGTAGCCCCGGGGGTGGTTGAGAATAAGCCCGGGATAAGGGTCGCGCGTGCAGCCTCTGTTCTCAGAACGGGCCCGATGGGGCCTAGTTGGCTTGACTTGGAGCCGCTCTGGGTGCGGCCACTTCATTCATGAGGGGAAGGCAAAAATCACCATGAATTTTCCTAAAGAGCAATACGCCCTTGTAGCCGTGGCCGTGCTGGTGCTTCTCCTGGTGTCATCGAATTGTACCTTCATTCGCGAGCTGGTGGCACGGGATCACTTGAACAAGGGAGTAAGGGATTACACATCCAAGAGATACGATGAGGCGATTGAGCACTTTGAACAGGCGGTTGAAGCAGATCCGGAATTGATCGTGGGCTACCTTTATATGGCGATCAGCTACCGTGCACAATACATCCCGCAGGCGACGAGTGCAGAAAACTTGGAAAAGGCCCAAAAGGCGATCGAAACCTTTGAAGAGGTCCTCGAGAAAGCTCCTGCCGATGATACCGAGCATAAGCCCACGGCGATGGCCAACCTTGCCGGTATTTACAGCCAAATGGGAGATTACGACAAAGCCAAAGAGTGGTACCGCAAGCGATTGGAGGCAGAACCGAATAACCCTGAGCCGATGTATGGAATCGGCACAATCGACTGGCAGCTCTCCTACGACGAGACTGGCATGACCGGTGAGAACATCGAGTACCTAAGTGAAGAGGAAAAGGAAGAGATCAATCAGCTTGTGGATGAGGGTGTAGAGGCCTTAAAGAAAGCTTTGGAGATCGATCCAGGGTACGTTGATGCAATGCAGTATCTGAACCTGCTTTACCGGGAAAAGGCCAAGCTAGCAGAGGAGGAGGAGCGAAAAAGGGAGTGGGAGCTGCAAGCCGACCGGTTGGCGTTGCAAGCGCTGGAACTAAAGCGCAAACAGGAAAGAGAAGCAGAGGAAGCTCGTCGAAGGCTGATGGCCGGGACAGAAGAAAAGAAGTAGCTTAGTGTTCCAGTCCATAAATACGG
>JALLOL010000208.1 GCA_027717875.1 Acidobacteria bacterium AH-259-L09
TTTGGAGACAGATGTTAAACAGCGATGAGAAGCGGTACGGAGGCAGCGGGCGAGTAAACCTTCGAGTAGTTGAAACTACTCCCGTGTCCTGGCATGGAAGACCCCACTCCCTTTCTCTAATTTTACCTCCTCTCAGTGCACTGTTTCTGAAGAGTGAAGGAACAGCGAAGCTGGAGGTTCCCCTTGAGGAGGACCAGAGCCGGGAAGCATAATCCCGAAAGGGAAAGGCCGCACGCTGGATGACGAGATACATTTGCATTCACGGTCACTTTTATCAGCCTCCAAGAGAGAACCCCTGGTTTGAGGAAGTGGAGATCCAGGATGGGGCCTTTCCATATCGCGACTGGAATGAAAGGATCACTGTTGAATGCTATGCCCCGAACATGGCCGCCCGGATCCTTGATTCGGAGGATGAGATTATTGACATCGTCAACAATTACTCAAAGATCAGTTTTAACTTTGGACCGACTCTACTGTCCTGGCTCGAAAAGCATCGGCCAGATGTGTATCAGGCTGTTGTAGAGGCGGATCGATTAAGTGTGGGCGATTTCTCCGGACATGGCTCAGCAATCGCCCAGGTTTACAACCACATGATCATGCCTCTTGCCAACAGAAAGGATAAGTACACCCAGGTGATCTGGGGAATTAAAGACTTCCAGAAGAGATTCGGCAGAGACCCGGAAGGCGTCTGGCTCCCGGAGAC
The DNA here is from genome assembly GCA_027717875.1 of Acidobacteria bacterium AH-259-L09. The sequence continues at coordinate 704 of JALLOL010000208.1, forward strand.
TGCCGTCGATATTGAATCCCTCGAAGTCCTGGCCAAACTTGGAATTAAGTTCACTATCCTGGCACCGAGGCAGGCCGCCAGAGTGAGGAAAGCTGGCAGGGCCGGCAGGTGGCAGGAGGTAAAGGGTGGGAGGATCGACCCGACCCGAACCTATCTTTGTCTCCTTCCATCTGGAAGGACCATAAGCCTTTTCTTTTACAACGGTTCGATTGCTTCTGAGGTGGCTTTTGGCGGACTCTTGAAAAACGGAGAGGTCTTCGGAAGGAGATTGGTGAGTGCTTTTGCACAAAATCAAGACGATCCTCAACTCGTTCACATCGCGACGGATGGTGAAACATACGGACACCATCGTCAGCATGGGGAGATGGCTTTAGCCTACTGCCTCCGTTTTATTGAATCCAACGGGCTGGGAGATATCACCAATTATGGAGAGTATCTCGAAAAGCATCCCCCCACCTACGTGGCTGAAATCTTTGAGGAGTCATCATGGAGCTGCATTCATGGAGTCGAAAGATGGAGAAGCAACTGCGGCTGTAACTCAGGCAAGAATGTGGGGTGGACCCAGGCCTGGAGAGGGCCCTTGCGAGAGGCTATGGATCGTCTAAGGGATAAACTCATACCCTTGTATGAGGAGGAAGCAGGAAAACATCTCATGGATCCATGGGAGGCAAGGAATGATTATGTCGAGGTGACACTTGACAGGTCGCGGAAAAGCGTGGAGGCCTTTTTGGGCAGACATCGCGTCAGAAAACTTTCTAACCAACAAATAGTAAAAGTTTTAAGGCTTCTGGAGATGCAGAGAAGTGTGATGTTGACGTACACCAGCTGCGGTTGGTTTTTTGATGAAATCTCAAGGATTGAGACAGTTCAGGTGATGCGCCATGCGTCAAGGGCAATGCAGCTCGCCGAGGAGTGGCTGGGTGAATCGCTTGAATCTGAATATTTAAGTGTCTTGAAAAAAGCTCCCAGCAATGTCTATGAAGATGGTGCAAAAGTGTATGAACTCTTTGTAAAGCCAGAGAAAGTCGATCCCTTAATCCGCATCGTGTCTGAGTTTGCGAATGCCAACCGATAAACTAAAAGTTTGTATGGTCGCGGCCGAAGCCCACCCCTATTCCAAAGTGGGAGGACTAGGAGATGTGGTGTCGGCTCTTTCAAGCGCTCTGCTGGAGGAGGAAATTGAGGTCCGCGTCTTTACGCCTTTCTATGCACACGTTGGTCGTTTCCCGCTGGAAAAGCGTGGGGAGCTCAACCAGATTTGGATGGGTGCTCGGCGCTGTGAGGGAGCATTTTACGTCGACAGCTCGGAATCGACCTTCGTCAACTATTTCATTGGGAATGAAGAGTTCTTCAATCGGGCAGGGATTTACCATTGTCCAGGGAGTGGGGAAGAGTATCTCGACAACTTTGAGCGATTTAACTTTCTCAGCCTGGCCTCTCTTCAAACCCTCAACCAAATGGAATGGAAGCCTGACGTATTCCATTGTCACGACTGGCATGCGGCCTTGCTCCCCGCTTATCTGAAATTGGGGCAGGTAAGTGGTTTTCTGCAGAATACGTCTACTCTTTTTACAATTCATAATCTGGCCTACCAGGGAATCTTCGCGCGGGAAAAGTTCTTTTTGACTGGCTTAGCGGAGGATTCGTTTTACCCCGCCAGTGCCTTTGAGCATTCCGGCAAGTTAAATATGATGAAGGCCGGGATTTGTTATGCCAGCTTGATTAATACCGTGAGTCCCCAGTACTCCCGGGAGATTCAAACTCAAGAGTTCGGGTGTGGATTGGACGAAGTCTTAAGGGAACGAAGGAATGACCTTTACGGGGTCCTGAATGGAATTGATACCCGAGTATGGGACCCTCAGTCAGACCCTTTGATTTTTGCGGATTTTTCGGCCGATGACATCTCGGGTAAGGGAATCAACAAGACGAGACTGCAGCAGCTGTCGGGCTTGGCCGAGCAAGATGTTCCATTGATTGGCATCATCTCTCGGCTAGCCGATCAAAAAGGAATCGACCTGTTTCTGGCCATCAAAGATGAATTGGACAGGATGGATTGCCAGTGGGTTATTTTGGGAACTGGGTCGAAGACTTATGAGGATGAATTGGAAAGGTTCGCCCGGAGGAATCCCCACAGCTTCTCCGTACATCTCGAATTTAATGACCAGTTGGCCCATCGGATTGAGGCAGGCTCGGACATCTTGCTCATGCCCTCGCGCTACGAACCCTGCGGGCTCAACCAGATGTACAGTATGCGCTACGGCACCATCCCTGTTGTCCGGCATACTGGCGGACTGGCTGATACTGTTCAAGAGTTCGACCCCGAGACCAGGAGCGGGAACGGATTCAAGTTTTACGATTACCGTCCTGAAGCGCTGCTGGAAGGTATTCAAAAAGCAGTGAAGACTTGGAAAGATAAGGACCTGTGGCGCCAGCTTGTACACAACGCAATGAGTACGGATTTTTCATGGCGAAGAAGTGCGCTGCAGTATATCGACCTATACCAAAAGGCCGTCTCACTTAAATCACCGTCCCGTCCTCGATGACAGCGTTCTTGGGTATGATCACAATACCATCTCGAATGTAGTAATTCTCGGTGTCGAGTTCTTGAATCCCGCTTGCGTTGCAGATCTGAACTCCTTCCCCGATACGAGCGTTTTTGTCAATGATGGCGTTTTTGATCGAAGAACCCCGACCCACTCCGAGAGGGATCGGATGGTCCGAATCAGTGTCATAAAGGTCAGTCCCCATCATCAGTGTATTCACAATCTCCGCCTTTTCCCGAATCACGCTGCGAATTCCAATGATCGAATTGGAGATCTTTGAGTCCAGAATAAGACACCCCTCGGAAATCATGCTTTTTCGAATACGGCAATTGCACACGCGGCTGGGAGGCAGGAAACGGGCGTGTGTGTAAAGCGGGTACTCCAAATCCAGTAAGTTGAAGTTCGGATTCTCTGAGAGTAAATCGAGGTTAGCTTTATAAAAGGCTCCAACCGTTCCAATGTCCTCCCAATAACCGCTAAATATGTAGCCATGCACCAAATAATCGGACAAAGCCGCGGGGATGATATCCCTCCCAAAATCGATCTTGTTTTCATCTTGTAAAACATCCAGCAGAACCTGGGTTCTAAACAGGTAGATACCCATTGAAGCCATCAAGGGACGTTTGGAACTGGCACCGAACTTTTTCCGAACTGCGGAACTTATCTTCAGTCCTTCAATGGTCCTCGCATCTTTCGGTTTCTCATAGAAAGCAGAAATCCGTCCGTCGTCCTCCAACTTGAGAATCCCATAACTCGAAGCTTTCTCAACCTCAAGCGGGTTGCCACAGACGGTTACTTCGGCCTTCTGTTCCTGGTGGTATTTTAGGACTTCGCGGTAATCCATGCGGTATAGATGGTCCCCCGAAAGCACCAAGACGTAATTGACTTTGTAGGGTAGGATATGTCGAAGTGAGCGCCGCACGGCGTCAGCTGTCCCACGGAACCAATGAGAACTCTCGGGTGTCTGTTCCGCCGCCAGAACATCGACAAAGCCTTGTGAGAATAGGCCAAATCGGTAAGTCTGCGTGACATGGCGATTCAGAGACTCTGAATTGTACTGCGTGAGCACAAAGATTTTGTTAAGGTCCGAGTTGATGCAGTTGCTTATGGGAATGTCGATAAGACGATATTTTCCTGCCAGGGGTACGGCCGGTTTGGAGCGAACGAGGGTCAAAGGAAATAATCTGGTTCCTTTTCCACCTCCAAGGATGATCCCTAA
>JALLOL010000209.1 GCA_027717875.1 Acidobacteria bacterium AH-259-L09
GCGAAGGTGGTTAGTATGGCAGATCCTCCATAACTTAACAGAGGAAGAGGGATGCCAATGGAGGGCAAGATTCCGAGAGTCATTCCCACATTGACAACCACGTGGAAAAACGTGAGGCTGGCGATACCGGTAATAATCAGGATACCGACTCGATCACGAGCTGTTTCAGCAATCCTGAGCAAGCGCATGAGCACCAACAAATACAACATGAGAATGAAAATAGCCCCAACTAAGCCGGTTTCTTCGGCTAGCAGCGCAAAGATAAAGTCCGTATGAATCTCGGGAACGAAGCCGAGTTGGCTTTGCAATCCCTGTCCCAAACCTTTTCCAAACAACCCTCCTGAGCCGATCGCGATCTGAGATTGACGCGTTTGATAACCGATCCCCTGGGGGTCAAGCTCCGGATCAAACGTCACCAAGATGCGCTGTTTCTGATAGTCCTTGAGATAAAACCAACTCAGCGGAGCAAGACACAGGAGGACAATTAGAAGACCCGCAAGGAATCGCATCTTCAAACCTGCCACAATCGTAATTCCAACGAAGATAGGGAGATACATCAAGGCGGTTCCCAGATCCCCTTGGAGGACAACCAATGTAATAGGCAGGAAGGTGATGGAGGCTAGGATTAAGAAATGCTTACGGCGCAAATAGTTCTCATTGAGTTCGCCCAGGTACTGTGCTAATGCCAGGATAAGCACCACTTTTGCCGTCTCAGACGGTTGAAAGCGCACTCCGGCGAAGGTGAGCCAACTTCTGCTATTGTTGATCTCGGTTCCCCAAAAGAGAACTCCGACCAGGAGAAGAATCGAAAGGCCATACAGCAAGAAGGCATGGTCAGCCAGAAAATGATAGTCGATCGACATCACGAACAGGCACACGGCCACTCCCAAGCCGATCCACAACAGCTGCCGGAGAAAGATACTACTGTCACCGCCTTCCGCCCCGGCGTTATAGATCCCGAGTGCTCCAAAGAGGGCCAAAATAAGGGAGGCACCAAACAGAAAGTAATCGAACTGGCTCAGGATCTTTCTTGCACGCATTTACAACCTTTACAACCTTTTGTCCCGCTTTGCTTGTGAAGCGACCTCTACACCTGCTGGTCGATTTTTCTGATATTTCTCGAAATATAGTTTAAGAATCTCCCCGGCAATGGGAGCAGCTGTTGTCCCTCCCGCGCCTCCTCTCTGCACAATTACAGCCACGACGATATGTGGATCGTCCCGGGGAGCGAAACCAACAAACCAGGCATTGGGCTCGAACTTTTCCCCTGTCTTATCCGACAATGTGTTGCGCGTTGAACTGCTAATAGTTTGGGCAGTTCCCGTTTTGCCACACACTTGAAAATTTGCCACCCGAGCAGAGTGACCCGTGCCTCCCTCGTTGACAACGCTCCACATGGCATCGCGGAGCACTTCCAAGTTTTCAGCCGAGAAACCCGAAACTGAGAATGCCTGGCTCTGGCGTAAACGCTTGTCAAACTCACTCTTCACCAAATGTAGCGTGGGAGCTTTTCCCCTTGCGATGATCCCGATGGCGCGAGCCAGCTGAAGTGGAGTCACCAATAGTGGACCCTGTCCAATAGCTACGGAAATCGTTTCTCCGGCATACCAAGGCTCCTCTCTGACCCGCCTTTTCCACTCCTCTGAGGGCACTAATCCGGAGACTTCTCCCAGAAGCTCAATCCCAGTAGGGATGCCCAGACCCACTTGGCGACTAAATTTGGTAATTTCTTGCAGACCCAACTTTTGCCCCAAAAGGTAAAAATAGATATTGCACGACCGCCGAATGGCTTCCCGAAGAGAGACCTGCCCATGTCCTCCAGCCCTCCAACAGATAAACCGGTGACCATGCAGCTCCACACCACCGTTACAGTAAATCGAGCTCTTGGCATCAATAATTCCACGCTCAAGACCAGCTAAAGCCATGATGAGCTTAAAAATTGATCCCGGCGAAAAAGCGCTTTGGATAGCCCGATTCTGCAGTGGATCATCCGGGTTTTCAAGCAGTTCAGCCCATTGTCTTTGGCTGATGCGCAGGGCAAACTGGTTGGGATCAAAGGCCGGGCGGCTGGCCATGACCAAGATTTCCCCGCTGCGCGCATCAAAGGCGATTATTGCCCCCGGCTGATCTTTAAGCTGAGCTTCCGCCACTGCATGCAGATCTAGATCAAGCGTGAGCGTGAGTTCGCTTCCCAGAATTGGATCAATATGCTCCAGATCTTGGAGAATTTTTCCTCGACTGTCGACCAGCACCCGGCGTCGGCCGTCACGACCGGTCAGAGGTCGATTGTAAGTGCGCTCCACTCCACACTGACCGACAATATCTCCGGGCTTATTCCGGGCAAATTCAGGCTGCTCCAGCTGGGGTTGCGAAACTTCACCCACATAGCCCAGAACGTGAGCTGCCAGACTCCTGTATCGATAGATTCGGCGAGGTTGTTTTAAGATTCTCAGCTCCGGGTGTTCCGACTGGCGAGCGAGGAGGTAGGCGGTCTCCTCCATGGAAAGGTTTTCCTTCACCACCACAGGCTGGTAAATGCCGTAGTTTTCAGCTGCTTTCAAACGCTCATTGACCGCTTCTTCTGTTAAATCCAATCCCTCGACCAAAAACTGCAGCGTTTCACTCAAATCTTGGACTTCATCCCGGAAGAGCAAAAGGTTTAAACCATAAACGTTGTCAACCAAAACCCTGCCCTGGCGATCATAGATCAAACCCCGTGGGGCAAGCAGGGGAAAAGTGCGAACACGGTTGCGCTCGGCTAAGTTCTTATAGCGCTCATATTCGACTATTGTTAGAAACCACAATTTGGCGAACAGAAACAAAAAGGCCAGGACAAAGACAATTCGTAACCATCTCAAACGGTGCAAGAGTTCGCGGTTGTCTTGAAAAATCGGCATTAACCCTCCAAGAAAAAGCTTGCCACTCCTACAACCTCCGGAAGTCCTTGTGGGGAAACTTCACTCGATCGTAAATTTGAAAAATGCCGCCCCCTAAAATCCCCGTGACAGGGATTTCAATCAAGGTTCGAAGCCAACCTTGTTGAATCGGCTGACCCAGCAAAAACTCCATCGCGATAACGATCACGTTGTCCAGCAAAGAGAGGAACCCGAGTAGAACACATCGAGCTAAAAAGCTCTCGAGCACCAACCACTTGCTGAGGTAAGACCCGCCAAAACCCAAGAGGGTCTTGCTCGTGCCGTTTAACCCTAAGTAGCTCCTTGAGAATACATCCTGCAGCAATCCAAAGGCTATTCCACAAACTGCGCCCTTAGCAGGTGAAGAATACCACCCGATGTAAAGGGCAAAAAACAAGGGCAAATCCAGGTAAAGCGCGCTCGGAGTGGGAAAGAGAAACTCAAACACGGCGGTGATTGCCAAAAGAGCCACAATTTCCGAGTTGCGGATGATACCATTCAATCCTCTCTCCCTTCCGGGAGCGTGTGACTGGTTGAGCACACAAGAAGAATCGACCGCGGATTGATTTCCTGCCTAGTCATTCCGAGACCACAACCATGATTTCTTCCAGCCGCAGGTAGTCAACAAAGGGTTGAACCTGGATTTTGCGATAAATCGCTGGCCCTTTGCTCGATTTAGTCACGCGCCCAATTGGCAGTGCCTTGGGGTAAATCCGATCCGTGCCGGAGGTATAGACAATGTTTCCCACTTTCACGGACTCATAGTTGGGAATGAAATTCCACTGAAGGAGAGTCGAACCGTCACCCTGGACCACCCCTTGCAAGCGCGAATCCTCGAGCATTGCACCGGCCGCAGCCCCAGCATTGGTAATCAGTTCTACTTCAGCAGTAAAGGGTGTTGTAGCCCAAACTCGTCCCACGATCCCCTCGGGTGTGATTACGGCATCATCTTTCTGTATGCCCCGTCGACTTCCACCATTGATGACAAGGCGGTGGGCATAGAAAGGAGCACTTTTCCAGATAACTGGCGCCAAAAACGTGTCAAAAAGGAACTGCTCTTGCAGCAGTTGATAACCTTGTCGGCGTGCGAGTACGGACTTTATCCCCTGCAGCTGGGCCAGCTCCACCTTCAGGCGCGCGTTTTCTGCGTGCAGCCGGTTATTTTCCTGCTGCGCCCTGTAGAGCAGAGCATACTGCCTCACGGCATGTGTGATACCATCCGTCAAAAAGTGAACGGTCGATGCGATAGGGGTGAAAACGAGAAGACTCCAGGAACGCAGCAAAACCCGCCCCTCTTCATTGCGCACTTGCACAGATAAAAGCAGCAGATTGGTCAAAAGCAGCGCAGCCAACGAAACAAAGGGCTTTCGCTGCAGCAGCAACATCATTGCAAACTGATTCTTTTCAGTAGTGGCATATCCTCCAACATTTTCCCCGTTCCCATGACTACCGAAGAAAGAGGATCTTCTGCCAGAAAGACGGGGAGTCCTGTTTCATTCTTGAGTCTCAAGTCAAGATTC
>JALLOL010000021.1 GCA_027717875.1 Acidobacteria bacterium AH-259-L09
GAAGCCATCAAGGCGGCCTCTCAAGAGCTTGGCATCCCTAAACGCGAGATCTATAAGAAAATGACGAATGTCGAATGAGGCAGAGAGGGGTCAGACCCCCCACCCAACAATGGAGGAGTTGTTTGCAATGAAGAGAAGATTCTTAACACGCAAGGCCAAATGTTTTCCCAGAAGAAACGCCCTGTACGTGTCTCTTTTCACCGTGATGGTAGCGTTTCCCGTGTGGAGTGGGGCACAACAGACGGCCGATGCAAGTGGGTATCGCATCCCACCCAAGGCTCTGGTCGATCTGGTGGATGCGCGCTTAACGCCGCTGGTGAGCCTGGGCCCGAGCCAGCAGTGGATGCTTTTGATGGAGCTTCCCACTCTCCCCTCTATCGACGAACTTTCACAACCAGAACTTCGGGTTGCCGGGCTGCGCATCAATCCCCGCAGCAATGGCCGCAGCCGGAGTCGGTACTTCCTCGGGCTGAAGCTGAAGCGGATTGAAGACGGAAGCGAGAAAGCCGTCACTGGCATTCCCGCGGGAGCACGCATTGGGAATGTGGAATGGGCGCCGGATGGTAAAAACATCGCTTTCACGCTCACACAGGGTAACCGAATAGAGCTGTGGGTAACGGAGGTGCAGACCGGCGCGGCCCGGCCAGTCCCCGATGTGCGTTTAAATGCCGCCTATGGGCAGCCGCTCCAGTGGCTTGCTGACAGCCAAGCGTTGGTGTGTAAAGTCGTTCCTGCGGATCGTGGCCCCACACCCAGCAAACCGACGGTCCCAAGCGGCCCGACCATTCAAGAGAACCTGGGCGGGAAGGCACCCGCACGGACTTATCAGGATTTGCTGGAGTCTGCACACGACGAAGCCCTGTTTGAGTACTACACCACGGCGCAGGTCGTGCGCGTCACGCTAAAGGGCGAAAACCATCCCATCGGAACTGCCGGGATCATCCGCACAATCAAGCCTGCACCCAACGGTGAGATGCTGTTGGTCGAAACTGTGCACCGGCCTTACTCTTACCTTGTGCCCGTACATCGGTTCGCTCATCGCGTCGAGGTGTGGGACTTGGAGGGCAAGGTGGTTCACCAAGTAGCCGATCTTCCGCTGGCTGAAGATGTTCCCATCCCCTTCGGATCGGTACCCACAGGCCCCCGTAACTTCGGGTGGCGTGCTGATACCCCAGGCACGCTGTATTGGGTGGAAGCCCAGGACGGAGGCGACGCCGGTAAAGAGGCCAGTGTGCGGGATCGAGTCTACATGCTACCTGCTCCCTTCAGTGGAAAACCTCAGGCGGTGATCACGCTCGGACTCCGCTTAGGCGGCATTCAGTGGAGTGACGAGGACGTGGCTTTAGTGTCCGAGTCCTGGTGGCAGACTCGCAGGACGCATACTTGGGTGGTTCGTCCGGGTGCACTCGAAGCGGAACCCAAGTTGCTCTTTGATCGTTCCACTGAAGACCACTACAACGATCCTGGCTCACCCTTGTCGCGTCGGACAGCTTCCGGCCACAGGGTGCTGCTTACCGCAAACAACGGGAAAAAGATCTTCCTAACAGGCCAAGGCGCATCGCCCGAAGGAAACCGCCCCTTTTTAGACGAACTGGATTTGACGTCAGCCAAGGTGAAGCGGCTGTGGCGATCGGAAGCGCCCTACTATGAGCGACCCGTGAAACTGCTAGACGCAGAAGCTGGCCTTCTCATGACAACCCGAGAATCTGTCGAGGAGCCACCTAATTACTATGTGCAAGACTTGAAAACAGGGCAGAAGCGACGGCTGACAAATTTTCCTCACCCAACGCCCCAGCTGCGGAATGTTCAGAAGGAGCTGATCACCTATCGCCGCAATGACGGTGTACAGCTCAATGCAACACTGTACCTGCCGCCGGGCTACTCGCCCCAAGAGGGCCCCTTGCCCATGCTGATGTGGGCTTATCCGCGAGAGTACAAGAGCGCCGACGCAGCAGGGCAAGTGACCGATTCGCCCCACCGTTTCGTTGGTATCAGCCCTACCTCGTCCCTGCTGTTTCTGGCCCTTGACTATGCGGTCTTGGACAGGCCCACCATGCCCATCATCGGCCAGGGCGACAAGGAGCCCAACGACACGTACGTTGAGCAACTCGTTGCCAGCGCAAAAGCCGCGGTGGATCAAGTGGTCCAACGCGGCCTGGCACACCCGGACCACATTGCCATCGGTGGTCACTCCTATGGGGCATTCATGGTCGCTAACCTGCTGGCACACTCTGATCTTTTCGCCGCCGGCATTGCGCGCAGCGGCGCCTACAACCGGACCCTGACACCATTTGGCTTCCAAAGGGAACAGCGCACCCTGTGGCAGGCACCGGAGGTCTACTTCCGAATGTCTCCCTTCATGCATGCCCAGAAGATCAACGAACCGATCCTCCTCATCCACGGCATGGCGGACAACAATTCGGGGACATTTCCAATACAGAGCAAGCGGTTCTATCATGCCCTGAAAGGACACGGGGCCACCGCCCGCCTTTCGATGCTGCCTCATGAGAGCCACGGCTACCGTGCGCGTGAATCGGTACTTCATATGCTGTGGGAAATGACGCAGTGGCTCGAGAAATACCTGAGGAGAAAGTAAGAGTCTTGGAGGAGCGGTGGGGGGAGGGGTCAGACCCCTCCCCCCTTTAACTCGTCACGGAAAAGTCGACCTGACGACTCAGTTCTTTATTGCCAATCTGATCTCGTACTTTGACTCTCAAAGTGTAGTTTCCCGGGAGCAGGTCCTGCAAATCGAAAGCTTGAAGCAGAAGGAGACGGTCTCTGTAATTTAGAACCGAGTTCTTCTTTGGGTCGAGATAACTCTTGACGATTTTACCTCCCCTGAGGATCTGATACTCCACATCCAGTGACGGCTCTAAGCTCGATTGATCAATACCTGCATTGTAGATTTGTAGATAAAGCCCTATATCGTCCCCTTTATTAAAAGTCCGGGTCACATTAGGAACCACCTTAAAGTCTCCGAGCACAAAGGGGACTACCCGGTCCGGAACCGTTTCAACAAACTGCAATAAGCGCGCCAGAATGATTGAACTGGCATCCAGCGCTGTCTGTTTCAAGGATGGAAGGATCAGTCCCGCCTCCAATGTCCCAATCTGTTCACTTCGATCATCCTTGACTGCCAAGGTCAGCTTGTAGCGGCCGGGCGACAGCAGCAGCATCTTCTGGTACAAGGACTTACGCTGCAGCCGAATATCCCTCTCTGCAGTTGGAAACTCCAGCCTCAGCGTGTCTTCAAACTCGGTGACCACCCGCCCCGTCATCTTCTGGATGATTCCGTAGATGTTGAGCTGTCCGGATTGAACTGCACCGTCACTGAGCGAGGTGAAAGTCAAATCCTTGTTCTCGAACTCGAGCGTAATCGGCACCAGCACCTGGTCGGCATCGATGATCAGATATTCATAGCCCATTCGAAAGGGAAACTGCTGAAAGATGACCTGGGTGGTAACCAGCTGTTTGAGGTCCTTAAACTTGATTGGTTCCGGTTTTTGCAGCTGGTAGAAACGGATGATTTTCTCAAACGGTTTATCCCTCATCCGCATCCCCAGCTTGCGCTGCATCCGCGTGTTGCGGTAGTTGCCCGGACTGAAATAGGGCCGATCCAGCTTGCTCAGGCTTCCCTCCAGCTCAGCGTCGGTAGGACCCATAAAACCCACATGAAGAAGGGCATCCTTCTCCCACGGCTCCAGTGCCATTCGGTACTCGCCTGACCAGGAGCGATCCACAAATTCGACCTCTATCTGGTCTCCGATGCCTTCGATGTAGTTGTAAGTCCAGATCTGGAAGGGATAGGTGCTCGTGGCACCCCCTCCCTCATGGTGAGGACGATAGTACCAGCCCCCGGAAGGATGATCCTCGATAATGTCTGGTGGACCGAAGGTGATATAGGTACGGCCCCGATCCGTCTTCCACCCGGGGATTCCTGAACCGAATTTCTCATTCACATAGGCAATTCGTCGGTAGTACTCTTCCTTGTAATCGTTGATCGCCGTGCGGGAATCCGGATCGCGGCGAAACCAGAACTGCTCGATAAACTGCTCTTTTTCCTCTTCAGTACTCAAGCCCAGAAAGACTTCCTTCTCTTCATCGGTGATGATGTAAACCACATCCTGCTCGAGCCACTTCTTGTAATAATCCACCTCTTCTTCGCTCTTTAGAACCTCTTTTCCTCTCTTAGATTGTTTTTCCTCTTGCTCTTGGCCCGAGGAAGGAAGGAAGAAGAGAAGACCGATGAATAGGAAGACAAATAATTTTTTCATGGCTGATTTCATTAACAACATTCTATCTCAAAAAGGCCATCCGGAGATTCATTCCTGCCACCGAGGGGCGTGCTGCCTAAAATCAGAGCGGCGGGTGTCAGAGGATGTCGCAAAAGGGTTGCCGTAGGGGCGCGCCGATGGCTCGCCCGAGCCGAACATTTTTGCACCAACGGTTCGGGCGACCCACCGGGTCGCCGCTACTGGCAAACCCAAACCGGGCGCCCTTTGCGACAGCCTCTAACGGTCGCGGCTCTGATTTTAGGCGCCAAACCTACTCCACACAAAAAAGGGCCGAGCATTACTATTTTAATGCCCGGCCCCCTTTTTTTGCCTAAGAGTCAGCTAGAAGATGAACTTAAGCGCGAACTGGATTTCACGAGCATCCTGAGTGCTGCGGCTGCGGCCAAAGCGGGAGGAGGCAATGTTTTCCTCCCAGGAGTTGGTATTCACGTTGTTGAAGAGATTGAAGAATTCGGCTCGAAACTGCCAGGTGGCCTCCTCCCCTCCGAACCAGCGCATTCTCATGTTCTTGAACACGGAAAAATCAACCGAGTTAAATCCGTCAAAAAAGAAGGTATTCCGCCCCAGGGTTCCGTTGGTCCCTGCAGCCGGCCGGGGGAAGGCAAAACGCGCATCTTCGCCCTGCGGAACGAAGGCGGCGAAAATGCTGCCCATGCGCGACTCGGCGGGTTTCACGTCTTTCTGGGTAAAGGAGGGAGCATTAGGCCGGTCAGAGGTGTGCCCATCGCCATTAAAGTCCCCACGGCGGATCCTAACGCTTCTATCCAGCTTCGACCTGAGCCTTGAGCGCCAACTGCTGCTATCGGCGTTGATCATGGCCGGGGATCCATCCTGCAGGGCAATGAGACCATTGAGCTGCCATCCCCCCAACACATTGCGCGCAAACCAGTTGTCTGCGCTGCTGAGCCAAGGGATTTCCCAGACCCAGCTGGCAGCCAACCGGTTACTGACATTAATGGAAGAACGGGCACGATCGAGTTTACGGTTTTCAATTGCCGAACTTCCACTGTCTTCAGAAGTCGTCCCGAAGACATCACTGTCGTCATCCATGTTCTTGGCCCAGGTATAGTTGGCTCGGAACCCGAGGCCGTCGCGAAAACGCTTCGTGACGGAGAATTGTCCCCCATGATAAGCCTGGTTGATTGAAGCTGTCAGGAAGTCGTCGTTACTTGTCCAAAGCTGATTGTGCCCCTCCAGCTTACCATCCAGCAAGTCACCAGTGAAGCGGTTATAGTGTTCCTGGGCGTAAAGCTTATGGCCTAATGTGGAGACGTAGTTGGCCTCCAACAACCAGTCCCCAAACATTTCTCTTTGTATTCCAAAGAAGATGGAGTGCACGTAGGTCGTGGCCAGGTCCGGATCCAGAAAGTTGGGGTTGATCCTGCCAGTCGCAAAACCAAAAGCCAATGAAGGATCAACCTGGGTGGGAATTGTATACAAGATGGGCAATTGGTTACTTGTATTTGCGGTAACTCTTTTCGCAAAAGGAGGATTGAACTTAATGTTGGAGGTAATGTTCATGAAGATTCGATTGTAGCTGATTCCGTATCCGCCTCGAACAGCCCACTTACCTTCTCCCGTCGGATCCCAGGCGAAACCGAGTCGCGGTGCTAAGTTGTTGTTGTCCGGCTCGTAGATATCTTTTCCTTCGGGGAAGACTTCAATGGTGGAACTGATGTACCGTTCGAAAATGTTAGATCCCTGTCCCAGCATAATGTTCGATTGAACGGCATCTTTCTCGTAGGGCGGCCGGAAATTCTCATATCGCAAGCCCATGTTGATCGTCAGGTTGGGCAGTATCTTAAAGTCGTCCTGCAGGTACAAACCCCATTCATTGACGCGAAAATGGCGGGGTGTGCCAATGGGACGACCGGTGTTCGCATCAATCAGATTAGACTGCGAAAACGGGTTATCATTCACAAATTCAAAAATGTCGTCGAAGCTGTAAATACCCCGGGTGGCGGCCTGAAAGTCGGAGTTTTCCTGCCCGTGGCGATATTCGAAACCCATCCTGAGAGAGTGATCTCCCCTCGCCCAAGAAAGCTGATTGGAAAGCTGATAGGTGTGCCGGGCAAAGAACTGGGGAATATTGGAAGCGGCACCGAAGTCCGGGCTAAACCCGCTGATGCTGATCGTCGGAATGTCAAAGGTTCCTTCCTGGACATCAAAGTTGGGTTCACGCTCGTTCCATCCGGCCCGGAATTCGTTCACGACAACGGGGCTGAAAACATGGGTTTCCGAGATGGTCAAAGCCTGTTCGGTTACCTTCCCAACCCTGTCCACTGAGGGACGAACAATGGTGGGAGGAGACTCCGAGACCTGCCGGGTAAAACGCCCATAGAGCTTGTCATTGTCGCTGATGCTGTTATCAATTCGAATATTCCACTGATTGGTCTCGTCCTTTGATGCATCAAACAAACTGATTTCGGCGACATCGGGAATGCCATCTTTACCGACTCCCGGGTCGGGGCTTCCGATGTCCTTTCCCGTGCTTGGTGTGCCTTTCGTCAGTGGAAAACGACTAAAAAGAAGGTCTGCGTTCGAACCGGAGCGGTTCTGCTTTACAAAATCCACCAACTGCTGGGTCTCTACAGTAAACTCGCTACTTTCCCCGCTGGTTTCACGAAATCCTTCATAACCCCCAAAGAAGAACAACTTGTCTGTCAGAATCGGGCCACCAGCGGTAAAGCCGAAGGTGTGCTGAATGAGTGGAGGTTTTTCATCATCAAACCACTCGCGTGCATCCAGGGCATCGTTTCGGTGGTACTCGTAGACGGTTCCGTGAAACTGGTTGGTTCCCGACTTGGTCAAGATGTTGATGATGGCCCCGGCATTTCGACCGTACTCGGCCGAGAAGTTGTTGCTGTGAACGCGGAACTCCTCAATGATGTCCACCTGAGGTGTCACCGAGGGGATTCCCGCAATGCCGACATAGTTGTTGTCACTTCCGTCCATCAGGTAATTATTAGCACGGTGTCGCTGACCGTTCACGACAAAAGTATCACCGTGATTCGTGCTTGAATCTTGGGCAGTAACCCCCATCGTAGGATAGATTCCAGGTCCCAGCTGGGCCAACTGATAAGGGTTGCGCCCATTGAGGGGAAGATCCATGATCTCTTCAGTCTCCACCAGCTGGGACATTCGTCCCTCCTCCTTTTGCACCGTTGTAGATTCCGCTTGCACGATTACCTGCTCAGTGATTTCACCCACCTCGAGAAGGAAATCGACACGCAAAATTTCACCGATGGTGACCTCCAAGTCCTCATTGACAACCGTCCTGAAGCCAGCCAGCTCGGCCGTCAGGGTGTAGATTCCCGGAGGAATGTTCATAACCCGATATACACCATTGTCCCCGCTAATAACGGTCCGTGTCTCACCCGTGCCGGTGCGCACGGCTGTGATCGTCACCCCTGGGATGACGGCTCCTGTTCCATCCCTGACAACCCCCGTAATGCTCCCCGTCGACGTCTGAGCCAACACGAAAGAGCTGCCTAGAATAAACGCGAAAGAGAAGATGATAAAAAATCTGTTTTTCATTGCCCCCCCCTAACCAAAGATGTTCAGAGTTAATTGAAAACTATCAACATCCTTAAAGCTACTCTATGAAAGAGATTAAGCAAATTCTGTACCAATTTGCGGTCTGTGTCAATCCCTAAATTGTAAGGAACTGTAAGGGTTGGAGAAAACTTTTTGTCTGCCAAAAAGCCTTTGTGGTCTGCCCTGAAAAAATTCAATATTTTGGACGATGTTTATCCAAAATATTGAATTTTCCCCGGTTCCCATTCACCTCGCCGAAAAGAGGATGCGCCGGACCGGGCGACGTGATAGGATTTTTCCTGTTTCCCGGCGTTTCCCCATGAGACGAGCTTTATTACTGGCAACCATCGGAAGCCTTTCCTTGACCCTCTTACAAGGTCAAGAGCCGAGTCCAAGCCACCCTCAGGTCCTGATCAAAGTCGAAACCGAGCGGGTTCTGCTGGACGTCACCGTGTTTGATGAAAAGGGACAGTTCCTAACAGAGCTTCAGGCCGGCGACTTTGAAGTTTTAGAAAATGGCGTGCAGCGACCCGTCACCAATTTGCTTCTGATCGACAAAACAAATGGGGCTCAGGATGAAGATTCCGCCCGGTCTCCGTTGGAGAGGGAATACTATGAGGATCGACTCATCGTGGTGCTGGATAGGGTCTCCACCCCAACCACCGACTATCCGCATATGATCTCTGCTCTTGAGAGCCTGGTTCAGAACCTTCCTCGAAACGCCCACATGTGCTTGTTTGTTTACACCGGAAGGCTGGAGATGCTGCATCCTTTCACCAACAGTCGGGCCAGTTTAATGAAGGCAATGCGGAAGGCTAGCAAGAAACTTCCCCTCCGTGACATTCCCAGCCTCCAAGACATTCAGGAAGAAATCGCTTCTCTTTTTACTGAACGCCTGGCAGTCGGTTTTCAAATCACGGATGCCACTGGGCTAGGCCGGATCATCGGAGGAACGGTCAGAGACGCAGTGCAGGTAAGCAATCGATATTTATCATTGGTGGACCTCCAGATCAGGGAGTTCTTCCAGAGCATGGAAAACCTGGTTCATTCGCTCCGGTACGTTCGGGGGAACAAAATGTTGTTACTGTTCTCGAGGGGTTATGCCATGCATCAGGGAGATGACCTGAAGGATCTGCTCCGAGACCACGTGATGGGCAGATTTCAAAATCTGAATAGCTCGATCTCAAGAGGTCTGATTGCCCAAGCTAATCAGGTATCTGTGCTGGATCACCATCAGGATCTTTCCCACCTGATCGGCCTCTGCAATCGCAACCAGATTCGCATATACACCATAGATCCGGGGGGGGGCTCCTCAGCCTTCCAGCGGGCGGAAATGCCTCCGAGGCTTCTTCTTTTTTCCAATTGCTCAATCTGCCTGATCGAAAGTTCTTGAGGGATCTCAGAGGACTTTCCAAACCCGTTGATTCTTTAATCGCTCTCTCCGCCGAAACGAACGGATTAGCCTTTTACAATCGCAACAACTTGGACGACGGGATTACAGCTATTTTAAAGCACAATTCACGTTACTATCTGCTGGGGTACGAACCTCTGCCAAAACGTAAAGACAACAAGTATTACACCGTCACAATCAGCTTGAAGAGAGCGGGAAACTTCAAAATCTTTGCCGAGCAAGGGTATTTGTATACAGGGGAGAATCCAGGGGAGAAACAACTCCACTATGCGCTGGCCTATCCCGGTCTTTTCCGACAGATCCCTGTTGAGGTTGAAGCGGCCACCTTTTACGATCCCAAGGGACCACTGACTTGCATCAGCCTGGAAATACCAGGTAGCAAGATGCCATTTCTTATGCAAGGCGATTCTTACAGCTGCGATCTGAAGATTTACGGGTTCTTCCTGAATGAAAATGGAGACGAAATTGATCATTTCGCCATCCCCTACCACTTGCAACTGAGTCGAGAGGATTACGAACACTTCCGCGCCAAGAGCTTCATTTACTATCACGAGACCAGACTCCCTGCTGGCCCCTATCAACTGCGCACCATCATTCAGGACCGCAAGAGTGGGCAAATCGGCGCCGATTTACAGAACGTCATTGTACCTGCTAAAGATTCGTTTCTGACCCTGAGTGATCTGGTTCTTAGCCAGGATATTCAGTGGGTGAAGCAGACACGAGAAAGCCCCATGTTCATTGGCCAATACCGCATCGTTCCGGAAGGTGACCGATCGGTTCGCCTGGGAGAACCTGTCTATATTTATTTTCAGATCTACAATCTGCAAAGCCACAGTGATGAGTTAGAAGCCGTGGTTCGCTTCCAACTCTCCAATTCACGCGAGGAAACCGTCTACACAAGTCATCCTGTCCCCATTCATGACTACACTGAGCGCCGGCAGATGGCAGTAGCGGTTTCCCATGCACTTCCGGTCATCGAGTTAGGACTCGATCCAGGATTTTACACTCTTAAGGTAGGCGTTGAAGACTATGTCTCCGGTGAAAAGCGCGACCGTGAAATTGAACTCGAATTGAAAGCTGCACCGTAGTGAGTTCGAGGGGTCAAGGTGTGGCATCCCCCAATATACATTGTTTATGCATATATTTATTATAAATATGCAATAATTCCCTTGACATTAGCGAGGAATCTGCATAATTATATGAGTTATGCACAGCGTTGACTGGACCCAAGCGCCGCTACAGGAAAGCATCAGACCTTTTTACAGGCCTGTCCACCTGAGGAGCCTCCCCAGGCTTTAGTCACGTTCCATTTTCCCACACATCAGAAAAGAGGAACACAACCACCCAGGAAATGAAAGCATTAGTAAATCCAATTACTCATTCCGAATCTCAAGGAGCCCTTGCTTATCTGATTGGCTCTGTGGCAAGCCGCGTCCCCCTTGTTAGCCCCCTCCAGGTGACGTCCGAAAAAAGGGGCCGGCACGGGGACGTAGTCCTGGTACGAGTCAAGGAGGTAAACGCCAATTATCCCTGGCTGGAGACGCCAGAAGGTAAGGAAATTGCCTTGGATAGAGGCCAGCTGCTCATTGGCGCCTTGGGATCTCGCAAGGCTCTGCACGGATTTTCCGGAAGTCCTCCTTCCAGCTTCAAACCAAACATGGCGCTTCACCTGCTCAACAAGGGTGGCGTGATTGGAGAATGTAGTGCCTTTCATCGCGATTTGGGATGGCCCACTCAGCTGGAATACCTGGGTAGCCTTTCCTGGAAGGGTCGACCAGCTAATCTAAAAGACTTTGCCCTGCCCTTGATCGACGAACCTTTGCCTGAAGTCCCGGTCGTGCTGGTCTTAGGAACCGGCATGGATGCGGGGAAAACTTCCGTTTGCAAACAGCTTCTGAAACCTTTCTCTGAGAAGGGATTTTCGATCAATGCCGGAAAGGTCGCTGGAGTGGCCTGCCGAAGAGACATTCTAAGCATGAAGAAGAATGGTGCTGGTCAGACTTTGAGCTTTGAGGACTTCGGCTTCCCTTCCACGATTCAGCTCAAAGCCCTCACACCAGTTGCTCGCTCGATGATCCACTATTTGGCCGCCTCCAAACCGGACTTTATTGTCCTGGAGATGGGCGATGGCATCCTGGGGGGTTATCACGTTTCTTCCCTATTCGAGGACGCGGATTTTTTGAGCCGCTGCCTGTCAATGATCGTATGCGCCAATGACTTGATGGGTACATGGGGCGCTTTACAGTGGCTGTCCCAGTTGGATCACGGAAACTGTCCGGTCCTCATCTCAGGTCGTGTCACCGACAGTGCGGAAGGCGTTCGTTACATTGAAGAAAAGTGGAACCTTCCGGCGGCCAATGCCTTCGATTCCGCTGGCAAAATTTGCACATTTATTCAGGAGTCTTTGATGCCATGGTTAAAGTCGGAATAGCGGGAGGCTCGGGCTACGGGGGAGTCGAACTGATCCACATTCTCCTTCGCCATCCTCATGCTGAGCTGACCTGGATCTCCTCCCAGCAGCATGCGGGAAAGAAACTTGAAGAGGTGTATCCTCACTTGCGCAAGTTTCTCGACATACGTTTTTCGGCGCTGGAAGAAGTGCCGGCTTCACAATTGGACGTCCTTTTCCTGGCACTGCCTCAGGGAGAGGCAATGAAGCTTGTCCCGGGACTTCCCCAGAAACTGGTCATCATCGATTTGAGTGGCGATTTTCGGATTGCAGATCCCAGAATCTTTGAGGAGTTTTATCATTTCCCGCTCAGCTGTCCTCAAGAGCAGAAGGCCTTCGTTTACGGACTGACGGAACTAAATCGGGAAAAGATCCGGGCAGCTCGACGCATTGCCAATCCGGGCTGTTTTGCCACCGCCACGCTTTTGGCACTCTATCCGCTTTTCCAGGAAAACTGGATTAAGGGACCCGTTTTTGTTGACACCAAAACAGGTTCCTCAGGGGCTGGAAACTCTCCTGGCGACGCAACCCATCATCCTCGACGAGCCAACAGCCTGTTCGCCTACAAACCCTTCACACACCAACATCTACCGGAAATTACCCAAGCGCTTGAAAGACCCGACTATCCGTTGATCTTTCAGACCCATTCGGCTCCATTCGTGCGAGGAATTTTCGCCAGCCACTATGTCGAGCTAGCCAAGTCCGCTACGGTTGAAGAGATCGCCAAATTGTACGAATCTTATTATGCTGCGGATTTTTTCATTCGCTGGCTGCCTGGCTGTCCGGATGTGAACCTGGTTCGGCACTCTAATTTCGTGGACATCGGCGCGGCAACCCAGAATGGTTTTCTCATTGTCTGGTCGGTGCTGGATAACCTGCAAAAGGGCGCCGCCGGCCAGGCGGTTCAGAATATGAATTTGATCTGCGGTTTCCGGGAGGAGACAGCACTGGATCTGCCTCCGGTACACCCGTGATGAACACAATCACCAAATCCATCCAAAGCGATGAGGATCGATACCAGCTGCCAACCTATGCGAAGTTTCCCATTTCCATCGAGCGAGGTCAGGGATGCTACGTGTACGACCAGGAGGGAGAGAAGTATCTCGATTTCTACGCGGGTCATGCGGTGGCCTCCACAGGTCACTGCCATCCACGTGTTGTGGAAGCAATTCAAGAACAGGCTTCACGACTGATTTTTTATTCCAACGTCGCCTATAACGGAGTCCGGGCCCGTGCGGTAAGAAAGCTAGTGGAGATGGCCGGTCAGCCTTACTACCAAGCTTTCCTTGTCAATTCTGGCAGCGAAGCCAATGAGAACGCCATCAAGCTGGCACGAGCCATCAGCGAACGCCGGGAAATTATCTCCACCGTGGGCTCTTTTCATGGTCGTAGCTATGGCGCTCTTTCCAGCACGGGAATCCCAAAATACGCCAACTACTTGAACACACCTGTGCCGAGGCATCGCATTCTGCCAATGGGGGAAGTCTCCGCAGCGGTTTCCACAGAAACGGCAGCCGTCTTGATCGAGCCCATTCAGAGCATGGCGGGAGTCCGGGAGATACCTCCCAGTCACCTGAGCCAAATTCACCAGGCCTGTAAAAAGCACGGAACCCTCTTAATATTTGACGAAGTGCAAACCGGAGTGGCACGAACCGGCTCCTTTCTTTATGCCGGGCGAGAGAACGTCTATCCAGACATGGTCACTTTAGCGAAAGGGATTGCTTCAGGCTTTCCGGCTGGTGCGCTGTTGGTGACCGGAGCCCTGGCCAAGGGTGTCGAAAAGGGAGATCTGGGAACTACCTTTGGCGGGGGCCCTTTGGCCTGTGCCGCCATGGAAGCGACGCTAGAAGTGATTGAAGCCGAAAACGTTGCCGAAAACGCAGCGCGTGTGGGTGCCTATCTCAAGAAAGCGCTTTGCAGTCTTCAAGGAATTGAGCAGGTGCAGGGTCGGGGTCTTCTATTGGGTTTGAAATTGGCGGGGGAAATGAAAGCCAAAGATCTACAGAGAGCACTTCTCGGTAGGCGGATTCTTACCGGAACTTCAGTTGACCCGCAGGTACTGCGGCTGATGCCGCCTCTCACACTCACACAGCATGAGGCCGATGTCTTTGTGGAGGCTGTGAAGACCCTATGCTCCTGATTATCAAGCTGAGTGGAAAAGTCTTAGAAGAAAGACAGCTGCGTCTCAAACTTTGTGGGCAGATTGCTGAATTAGCCCAGGGAGGGCATCGCCTCCTTATCGTTCATGGTGGAGGAAAACAACTCACGGTTTTATCCGAGCGGCTGGGAATTCCGATCGTGCAGCATCAGGGGCGTCGTGTAACCGATGAAGCCACTCTGGAGCTGGCCACCATGGTCTTCTCGGCCATCAATTGCAACCTGGTTTCGGGTCTCATTGCTTCGGGCTTGCCGGCTATCGGCATTTCGGCCTTCGACGGGAAATTGACCTCCTGTCGCAGAAGGCCGCCCATGCCAGTCACCACAACAGAATCCACAGGTCATCAAAGCGTGCAGTCGATTGATTTTGGTTTGGTGGGAGAGATTAAACAGATTGACGTCTCCGTCTTGTCGCGACTGTGGGAAAGTGGTTTGTTTCCCGTTGTGAGCTGCCTTGGGGCCGACGACAGTGGTCAAATTCTCAACATCAATGCGGATACTTTGGCTGCTGAACTGGCGGTGGCACTACAGGCGACGCGGCTCATTTCCGTTTCAGATGTCGAAGGGATCTACCTCGACATGGACGACCCCTCCAGCCGACTCGCTGAATTGAGTGCTGCTCAAGCACGGAAATATCTGAGCGAGGGGCGTTTTACGGATGGGATGGCACCTAAAATCGAGGCGGCTTTACAGGTTCTAGAGCGCGGTGTCGGCTCGGTACAGATCCTCAGTGGCCTCAGGGAAAATGCACTCCTGCAAGGACTGATGGGAAAAGCGGGAACGCTCCTGACTAAAGGGGTCACAGCGTGAATTTCCAATTTTTACGACCCTTGAAAACCCACCGCTCGCTTCCAAAAATTGGAAATTCACGCTGTGACCCCCGCCATCGGCCCCTCAATTTCAACGAATCAGGATACCGACCCGAACCTGCAAGAAGTGGTATTCGGTTGCCACGACAGGCTTTCAGGAACCAGAAATTTGTTGATACGCCTGCCAAGTTCGTTGCCGGTCATGGCGCTCCTTGCAGCGTTAACCCTGCTGGTGGTATCCCTAAAGCGTTCTCCCGCGTCTTCTTCTCAACCTCCTCATATCAACTTCATAAAAGCTTACAGGATGAAGGATCAACCTAAGCCATGATCTTCAACCACCCAGTTACTCGGAAGGAGGTTTCCCGGAGATCTTCTCAAATTCCTTGCCGGCAAAGCGGACGATTCTAATCCATGCCAGCAGAATCAGTGCGGTCACGAGTGAGAGCCAGCGAACGCTTCCAAAGCCCACAAAGAGGGTGGTGATGGTCAGGCTCAGGCCCACGGCCAGGGCTTTGGCAAAGCGCTGAACGAACATGTCGATAAACGCCTTGGCCTGATACTTCTCCTCTCTGGTGGTGGGGACATAGAGAACTTCCTTGGAGGACTGATTAATCGAGTTGTTAAAGCCGTTGTCACAGATGTACAGGGCGCCGCCCGTAAACAAAAGAGGAGTAAAGAGAAAACCGACCGAGCCTGCCAGCGCCATTCCCGGCAGAACCAGCAGTGCGATTCCCACACCAAAACGGCTCATCATGAGACTGGTCAGGAAAATCTGTATGAAAAACGATATCCCGTTACTGATGGCCTGAACTGTGGCGATGTACACGCTGATGTCCGGCCCGTCCAGATAGTAGGCGATGGTGGATTTGAACTGAAAATCCATGGTGGTGGATACCATTTCATACAATCCGACGATCGCCACAATGGACAAAAGATAGCGGGACCGAAAGACCATTCTGGCCCCTTCCGTTGCCGGATTTCCTGCTGATATCGGTTTCTCTTCCCCTTCCGGCGATTGGGGCAAGGACTTTCGGGTAAACATCTTACCTGCCGTCCCGGCGATCACCAGAATGGCCACGGCCAGACCCAGGAAGATCCAAAGCCACTGAATCATGGAGAGATCGCCGATTCTTACCGCAGCAACCGTGGCCCCAAAAAAGCCGCCCGCCACACCTCCCAGAACAATCAATCCATAGAGACGTTTGGCCGCATCGGGTTCGACACTGTCGTTGAGAAAGGCGAAGAAGGTGGCCACCATGAGCGTGCTGTAAAGGTCGCCGAATAGATAAAACGACCAGACCGTGGGCGCTCCGGGGGAGTCCAGCACGAAGGTAAAAAACAGAAAGCAGGAGATGATAAAGATCGAGAAGATGTAGGTGAGCTGCTGGCGCCGAAAGGACCGCGAGAACAACGCAAATACGGTGGCCGCCACTAAAGCGATGACCATATTGAGAACCTTGGCCAGCAGTTCGGCCTGTGCCGCCACCATGTGCCAGCCGATCAGGTCAAACCCGCTTTGATCATAGAATTGAATAAAAAGACCACTCTTGAGCGGTTTCAGGATGGAGAAGGTAGTGATGACCAGAAAGAAGTAGGAGAACATCAGGAGCGCCTGCGGGAGCTCATCCCGCCGGATGTTCATGATTTGCTTCAGAGGATTAATTGCCGATGGCACATCAACTCCAGTCAGCGCACCTTACAAATCGGTCCGGGCTACTGAGAACCGGATTTTCCTCCCAGGCAGCAACCGACATGGAGAATATACAGAACTGCTGTGAATTTCACAATGAGGCTAATTAGACTTCTTAATGATTTCAGCCAGGTTCAGCTCAATCGACTGATTTGAGTGCATCAGCTCAGCAAGAATTTCTTCCCGAGACTGGGTCCTCTCCCGCTTTGCCTTGCGATCATCTTCCAGGAAGGGCCACAGGCTTTTTCGGATCGCCTCGGGAAGTATGCTCTCCAGATACTCCAGAGCCGTGCCCTTGAGATCTCGCTTATCGGTGTGCAGGCCGCGAAAGGCAATCTTCAGTGGTTCTTTCGGCAGGGCCAACGAAAGGATTGTGAACACGTGCTCCAGGCTTCGGCTGGACCGTTTTTTGAGAAACTCGTCGACTAGAAGTGAATTCTCCTCATCGTCCTCGAGTTGATCGAGCAGTCGGTGGCTCTCCCACACTCTCCTGGGCACTGTCAAGTTAACGTGTGGCCGTATGTGAGAGCCACAATATCGAGTGTTCAGGAGGAGCCGCGATGCCAATACCTTGGGGCTTTGTAAGTCTGTGATCCATTAAACTTGACAATACCCAGTCATTCGAAAGTTAACCTGTACTTGCACA
>JALLOL010000210.1 GCA_027717875.1 Acidobacteria bacterium AH-259-L09
TCATATGCTGGCAGCGGTCGGCACAGGAAAGGACGAACAAACCTGCCGAGTGGGTTTTATGTACGGAAACTTTGTCAAACGTTTCTGCACTGTCGGATGGACACTGGTCGGACTGATTGCGGCCGCCATGGTGGCAAAGGAAATGTTCGGGACCTCCTCACTGGCGGATCCGGAAGATGCTTTCGGTTTTGCCATCCGTCATCTGCTCTTCCCTGGTTCACTTGGGCTTATGATTGCCAGCGTTCTGGCCGCCAACATGTCGACCTGCTCCGCCTTTATGGTAGACAGCGGAGCTCTTTTTACGCAGGGACTCTATCGCAAGCATATGGTCACCGGAAAACCTGATCAGTACTACCTTTGGGTGGGGCGCTTGAGTGGGTTTTTCGTCACCATGCTGGGTGTTCTTTATGCGCTTTTCCTGATCGAGCGGGTTCTCTACTCCTTTTTGCTGACAGAAACCCTGGCGACTTTTATGGGCATCAGCCTACTGGGAGGAATTGTCTGGTCCCGCGCCAACCGCTGGGGAGCCATCGCCAGCCTGGTTACCGCCTTGGCAACAAATTTCCTTCTCTACTACCTGCGTAACGAGCGCCTCGATCACTGGGACGCCGATGTCTTTTTCATGGCCCTTCTGGCTGGAGTGGCCGCACTGGTGATCGTGAGCCTCCTGACTCCCCCAGAACCGCGCTCCAAGACCGACTCTTTTTTTGGACGGCTGCAAACGCCGACTGGTGATCCCAGATCCTTTTCCGGCGAGACTTCGGTGACCACAAAGATTGAACTGGACGCTGCTGAACTAAGCGATCCTGAACCCACTCGAGAGGCGGCCGAAGACGGCCAACAGTCTTTGCTGGTCAATTTACTGAAGCCTCGAAAAGGAAGCGCTGGGTTCGGCTTCTGGAAAGCCTATCGGATCGATCTCACCGGATTCATCATCGGCTGGGCTTTGGCCGCAGGTCTGGTTTTTGGCACCTGGCTGCTTTTCAACCTTTAGGCCCGCATTTCTCACACCGGCTCGTGACGAAGCGGCGGAAGCGCCGACCTGACAAGGCCCGCGACCGAGGCCCCCACTACCCCAACGTGATCGGTTGGCCTGTTCGGGAGGACTGGTAAATGGCTTGCACCAGTTCGACGCTTTTTCGCCCTTCCCGGCCATCGCAGATTGGGGCACGATCATTTTGGATCGCATCCAGAAAATCTTCCATGATCTTACCGTGTCCTCGCACATCGGAGACGACGGGAGAACTCGCGCTGGCATTCTGACTTCTCTCTCCTACCTCAGCGTCTTCCTCGCGTCGGCTCAGCAGATCCGTGGCCATAAGCTGGTCGTGCTCCAGCACGGCCGTGCCTGCTGCACCCGTGAGAACAAGGCGTCGGGGATAACCAGGATAGGCGGAGGTGGCCGCTTCGAGTATTCCGAGAGTCCCAGTGGCAAATTCAAGGGTGACGACTGCCGTGTCTTCCACTTCAATGTCATGAAGCAGCGTTGCGGTGCGGGCATAAACCCGGCGGACGCTTCCCAACAGCCACAGGAGAAGATCGACTGTGTGTACACCCTGGTTCATGAGCGCTCCGCCCCCATCCAGTGCCCAGGTCCCCCGCCATCGCGAATCGCTGTAATACTCAGGGGGTCGATGCCACCTCACGTGGGCTGACACCAGCAGGGGGTTCCCTAGCCGACCAGACTGGATCAGCTCTTTCAGCCTGACGATATCGGGCGCCACACGGTCCTGGAAAAACACGCCCAGTTTAACTCCAGCCTTTTCACATTCCGCGATCAGGCTGTCGGCGCGTTCAGTGCTGACGTCGATGGGCTTCTCGACGAGCGCATGCAGACCCTTACGGGCAGCCGCGATCCCTTGCTCTGCGTGCAGGCCGGAAGGACTCCCGATAGCAACCATGTCCATGGGCCGATGTTGGAGAAAAGCTTCCAGGTCGCTGTAAACTGCTGCCTGGCACATTTCTCCCAACCGTTTCACCTTGTCCTGATTTTGTCCACAGACTGCCGAAACTTCTAGACCATCAATTTCGCGGGCGGCGCGCAGGTGAGTCTCACTAATATTGCCGCCTCCCAGGATTCCGATGTGCTTTGTCATCCTGTTACCCTTGTAGCGAAATCGTGTTGCATACGGTTTTCACTGGAGCGTTTCGGCTGATCTCACTCCTCCGTCGGCACCAGGCGCTTGAGTTCTTCGAACCAGTTTTGCACGACGATGATCAATCGCGTGGGCGTTCCATCCGTTATCGAGTGTTTTCGACCGCCTTCTGTTTGCCACTTGATCATCAGGAACCGCTGGCCGTCCGGGGAGATGTCGTAAAAGACCAAATAAGCTCCTTCAAACAAGACTCGGGGCTTGCCCGCCTTGAACGTTGGTTCCGTCGCAATGGGGACAACCATCATCTTGCCGCCAGGGCTGGCACTACGATAAAAGAGCTCCCTCCCGTCTGGTGACCACACCAACCGCTTTCCTCCGCCCTCTTCGTCTGAGACCAACCACTTGACGTCCGGTTCCGGGTAAGACCTAACAAACACGTGGTTCAGACCCGTCTCAGTAGAACTATAGGCAAGGTACTGTCCGTCAGGAGAGAAGACAGGAGCGCCTTGTTCACTGGGCGAAGTGATCAAAGGCTGAGGCTCTTTGTCCCCGTCCATAGGAAGCACCCATATATCGCCCCGATGTGAGAAGGCTAATGTACTCCGGTCGAGTGACCACGAAAGATCTCTAAGTGGAAGTGGAAGCGGACTTTTCAGGAGAAGCTCGGTCGGCCGACTCCCATCGGCCCGCTTGCGGTACAGTCCGCCCCGGGAGACGAAGGTAATCCACTTCCCGTCCAGCGTCCAGCTCAGAGACGCTTCTCTGTCTTCGTCAAACGTCAAACGCCGGAACACATCAGCTTCTAAATCGTAGATCCACACGTCTCTTCCGTTCTCTTCTTCGTTAAAAACCTCGAGTGCAACCTGCTTTCCATCGGGAGAGAGGCGGGGACGCCTGTATTTCCGACTCTCTTGGCTCAGCACACGTTCCCTTCCCTCACGATCCACCCAAACCAGACTGGAGTCCCCTAGCATCCACATCCTCGTGGCTGGCGCCTGGATATAAACAAGTGTTCCGTCTCCGGAAAGGGAGTAATCTACCCCTCTCACATTGTCAAGGATTGGGACGGAGGCGCCCATTACTTCGAGCCTCTCTAGGTCAAACAGCGAGGCCACCACGGACCAGTTCCCACCATTATTATCCGCCCATCTTGTCTGCTGATAGACCAAGTGTCCTGTGGGTGCGTAATAGGCATTAATGCTTTCCTCGACCACGATCTTCTGCTCCCCCGTCTCCAGCGACAGCACCCTAATCTGGTGACGGCCATCCGTGTCACGCACGTCGAAAAGCAGGGCTTTCCCACCGGGCAGCATCTTCGGACAGGTGTACCGAAGCTCGCCCTTCTCTGTGTCGGGAGTGGCCAGGCTCTCCGGCTCGCCTCCAGTGGCCGAGACGCGGTAGAGGCCGAAGGGATCCGTCTCGGTGCCCGCCGAAAAGACGATCGTGCCCTGAGAATTCCAAGCGCCCCCAAGCCACCTAGGCCCGGCCTCGCAAAGGGTCATCGGTGCTCCTCCCTTAAGCGAAACCCTCTTCAGCTTGCCATCGGCGAAAAACCCCAACGACTCACCATCGGGCGAAAAGAAGGGAAACGCCTCCGCGCCCTCTGTACCCGGGATCGGCCTGGCCACGACCTCATCCAAGGGACGCACGTAGAGTTGTGTCGTGCCGTCGCGCCGAGCGACATAGACGATGCGCCTTCCGTCCGGTGAGATGGCCAGATTAATGCTACCGAGGCTCGCCAAAGGTGCGCTCGGTGGCGGGGTGATCACAAACTTCGTGAGGGGCACTGGCTTGCTTGGAGGAGACAAATCGGGCTTCATCCACCACCCCAGCCCCATCAACAGCACTAATCCTATCCCGACGGTGATCCTGCTAACCCTCTTCTTATTTTCCCGCACAGAGGCAGCCAAACTCGCCGCCAGAGCTTCTACTTGTGCACTCTCCTCAACGACCCACTTTACGTCACCCTTCAGGTGATAGCCTCTTCGGGGAATCGTTTGAATGACGGAGGCGTTTTTCGAGTCATCCTGAAAGGCCTTGCGCAGTTCCGAGATGGCGTGAGTCAGAACATCGTCCGTGACAAAGGTGTCCTCCCACACCGCCTGGATGATGCGCTCTTTGGGCAGGACTTCCTCGGAGTGCCGGGCCAGGTAAACAAGCACGTCCATGACCTTGGGTTCGACGCGCGTTTCCTTCTGCGCACCCACGATGCGGTTGAGCTGGGGCTGAATGAGCCATTCGCCCACCCGGAAGTCGATTTCCACTGGCCTTCCTCCTTCGTTGGATACGTG
>JALLOL010000211.1 GCA_027717875.1 Acidobacteria bacterium AH-259-L09
CGCCTCAAGATTTGCGTAAGTCATTGCTGTACAAGGTGGACGGTCCGGGCGCGCCAAATACCGACTTCTTGGAACTTCAAGACCTGACCCTCCATCTTTTCTACAGAATCCTTTAGTTTTATGTTTTGTCTGTTGTGCGTGCATTGATAGCGCACGTTGTGTATTTAAAATATAAATCAAGCTTGGAATTTTTATATTTTGTGAGTAATATGTGGATTGAGAATGCACGAAATGCTGAAAAACCATAAAAAGGGTCTTAAAACACTCGGTCCCCTGGCCGCCTCGCTCGTGACAACCCTCCATGAGCGAAGCCAAGTCCTGTTCGCCCTTAAGGATGTGAAGAAAATTACCGGCTTGGCCGACGCCTCAGCCCGTAGTTTTGTACGCTCGCTTGTGGAAAGAGGTCTGGTCACCCGGCTCAAACCAGGGCTTTTTATTCTCGTGCCCTTCGAACTGGGGAAGGAGACGGAGTATATGGGACATCCCTGGCTTGTGGCAAAAGCCCTGGCCGGGGGAAAAGACTACTATCTATCCCACGGTACCGCCATGGAGGCTCACCAGATGGTTACGCAGCCACAACTTGTGGTTTATGTGACTGCGGTTAAGCCTCTGCGATCCCGCTCGATCATGGGGACGGAGTTTCGCTTTGTCCGCGGGCAGAGAAAGCATCTTTTCGGGATTGAGGAACACTGGGTGACAAAGCAGGAAAAGGTTCAGGTGAGCGACCTAGACCGCACC
This sequence comes from Acidobacteria bacterium AH-259-L09, assembly GCA_027717875.1. The sequence goes on from JALLOL010000211.1 coordinate 739, forward strand.
ATTATTGATGGACTGAGGCAACTCGCATACTGTGGCGGGATAACAGAAGTGGCTAAGGGACTGTGCATGCAGCGAGAGAGAGTCAATCCAGAACAACTCGTAGCCTACGCGATTCGCCTAAGCATTGGCGCTGTCATCAGGCGGCTTGGGTTCCTCCTGGAACTGTACGAGATCGGAACGAGCAAAACCATGGAGGCCCTCAGAGATCACCTCACGGGCACCTATGTTCCTCTCGATCCCGTCCTACCTAAACAAGGAAAGCATCTCCACCGGTGGCGCCTGCACCTGAACGTTGAGCCGGAAGAGCTTCGCTCAGTAGTTAGGACGTGATTCCTTGATACCGCAACGCAATCTTTCCCGGCTTTCGAATCGCTTGGCGAAAGAAGGTGGCCGAAGGATCCCTGAGGGCGTTCTCGAAAGGGACTACTGCTTGTCATGGTTTCTGGTGGGTCTCTCGCAAAGCCCGCTTCGAAAGCGGTTGCTGTTCAAAGGAGGGACCGCTCTTAAAAAGTGTTACTTTGCAGATTACCGATTCTCCGAGGACCTGGATTTTACCCTAAGTGACGAGGTGCCCTTTGAGACTATCCAAAAGGAACTCGAAACTGCATTTGCAGAGGCCCATAGAGCTTCTGGCGTGGTGCTCCGATATGCTCGTGCAGACCGGATTGTCCATGCCAACAGCCATACCTTTTACCTCGCCTATGAGGGCCCTCTGCCAGGCCCTACCGGTGGAAGAGAAGTCAAAACGGACATCACTATCAGGGAAGAGGTAGTCTCTCCCGTTGAAGAACGGCCCGTGCTCCGGGGTTATGAGGAATACGAGGATATTCCTGAAAGTGCCGTCGTCAGGGTATATTCACTCAAAGAAATTGCTGCGGAGAAGGTTCTTGCCGTTACCGACCGGGCTAGGAATGAGCCTCGCGACCTCTATGATATCTGGTACCTATGCGAGGAGGGTCACGTGGAGCTTGCGGAGCTTATGGATGTCATCGATCGTAAACTTACATTTCGAGGTCAAAGCCTTGAAGCGGTACGTGGCCAATTGGAGACTAAGGAGGCACGCCTCCGGGCTCTATGGAGCCGACGGTTGGCTGGACAAATGGCCGTGCTGCCAGAGTTCAATGGACTATTCAGGTCTGTTCGAAGAGTCTTTCGCCAGGCTGGCTTAGGCAGAGGGTCCGGCTTTTGACATTTTGATCTGCATCAAACGCTCACCGAGCCGGGTGATACGCTGCCGAAATTGTTTGTCTTCGTTTGATCGTTCCCGGAGCTGCCGAACCCCATTGCTTATACTGGTAACATCTCTCCCAAAGTATCGAGCCAGCTCCGGACAGCTAAGTCGTAGCTACGTCGTTGCATATCAATCCCCTCGAAAAAACTAAACAGAGCCGCCACTTGCCAGGTGCATCGTATACTATATCTGCCACTCCGGTGAGAAGCATAAAGCATTTATCCTTGTTAGTTCTGTCTTTGCTGGTTGTTCTTTGCGGATGTTCAAAAGATTCTGGCAAGACGGACTCCGTTATCTGGGACATTGACAATCTCCAGAGCATCGGGGCAAACAAACCAACGGTGCTCGGTGCTCCCATTGCTATTGACTCACCGGAGGGAGGTGCCATCCAGTTTGACGGAGAGGACGATGCACTGATCTTGGACACAAATCCATTGGCCGGATTCAGTCAATTCACCATAGAGATAGTTTTCCGTCCGGATGCTGGAGGAAATCGAGAGCAAAGATTTTTCCACGTGCAGGAGAAAGATGACCATCGAGTTTTAATAGAAATACGGTTGACTGACGACTCATGGTTTCTCGACACGTTCATCAAATCAGGGACCTCAGAAAAAACGCTTTATGCCCAGGAATTTCCACATCCTCTAGGCAATTGGTACCATGCTGCTCTAGTGTATGAATCACAGCAAATGCGGCACTACGTTAACGGTGTACAGGAAATGGATGCCACTGTTAACTACGTGCCAATGAAAGATGGACAAACATCCATCGGTTGTCGTTTGAACAGGCTATTTTGGTTTAAGGGAGCAATCAGGCAAGTGAGGGTCACTCCTCGCGCCTTATCCCCTGAAGAATTTCTGCCGCTGTAAAACCTTCTAAGAAACTCGGGCAGACCACAGAAGAACACAAGTGACGACACACAAGGGCCACATCCCAAACTGCCATTTGTTGACCCACTCACCCAAGCTGGGGAGAGTTTGTATCGCTTCCTTGATTTCTCTGTTCTGTTTGCTGGGCTGGGGTCTTTCACAGCGGAAAGAGGTCGAACCCCCGAATCGTCACCGGCTGCTGACGGCCCAGTTGGAACGGGAGTGGCGATCCCAAATTCGCTCCGCTCTCTTCGTCCCCGACCCCTTGCCGAGGCTGGCATCCGAGACCCACGGCCGGTTCGAGCCTGCGCCGGGGGTGCTGGCGGAACGGGTGAGCTACGCATCGCAGTTCGGTATGAGGGTGCCGGCGATTGTTTATCTTCCCAAACAGCGCCAGGGGAAAGTTCCGGCTCTGATTGTCGTCAACGGGCACGGGGGTGACAAGTACAGTTGGTATTCCTTCTATACCGGCATTCTTTATGCGCGCGCCGGTGCGGTGGTCCTGACTTACGATCCGGTGGGCGAAGGGGAGCGCAATCGGGAAAGGAAGTCCGGTACACGCGCCCACGATGCGAAAGTGCCGCCCCGCGAGATGGGTCAGCGTCTGGGTGGTTTGATGGTGACCGACGTGATGCAGGCGGTCTCCTATCTGGTGGGGCGTCCCGAAGTCGATGCCCGCCGCATGGGGGCGATGGGATACTCGATGGGGTCCTTTATCCTGGCACTGACCGGTGCACTGGATGAGCGATTGTACGTCTGCGTCCTGGTGGGAGGCGGCAACCTCGACGGTCCGGAGGAGTACTGGGATAACTCAAAGCCGATGTGCCAGGGCATCCCCTATCAATCGATTGGCTTTTTAGGCGATCGCCCTGCAGCGATCTATGCTCTGCATGCGTTACGGGGACCCACGCTCGTGTACAACGGTCTAGCCGATACGGTCGTGGCCATCCCCAGGCATGGAGAGCCTTTCTTTCAACAGTTACAGGAGCGAACCATCCGGTTGAGGGGGGATCGTAAAGGCGTTTTTGAGACCGGATTTGTTCTGGATGTCAGTCACCGCCCTTTTTTCGTCACGCGACCGGTCGCCTTGTGGCTCGAGCGCCACCTGGACTTTCCGAAGTGGACGGCACAAACGATCCAGGTAATGCCGGAGACGCATATCAGCGAGTGGGCGAAAGCTCTGGGCGTGGCGATGGATCACCGCTACTCCAGCGAAGAGCGAGAAGGAGGCGTCCGCGCCCTCGGCACCAATGTCCCCGGATTAACCCGTGCTGATCTGAGCGTCTTCGCACCCGAACAATGGGAACAGCAAAAGAGCCTGCTGATTTACGAGAATTGGGTGAACGAGGCGAAGGCTAGAATCGGAAGCGGACGATAGCGCAGACGTATTAAGAGCTATTCCAATGCGGCAATGTCCCGGCGGCCGATGCGAAACATGTCGATGGTCAGAGAACTCACAGGCGTGAAGCCGAGTTGGGGTCCCCTGGGGCCGCCCCACGGTTGGCATGAACTGGAAGACGATCTCCTCGGACTACAGAGTAATATCT